>CAJQJI010000058.1 GCA_905478675.1 Candidatus Altimarinota bacterium | reverse complement strand
TCACCTTTATAACCGCGCGCGCGCAGTGCTTTAATTTTATCAATACTGGTAGTCATAAAGCTTTGTCCACCAAAGCCGGCTTTGACCGACATCACTAAAATTTGATCCGCTACCGCTAAAATCTCATCCGATAAAAAGTCCGCTTCGGTGTAGCCATCTATGGTCACGCCGCCTTTAAGACCACGTGCTTGAAGATTTTTTATTAAGCGAAGCGCTTCGGCTCGCCCTGTGTTTTCAATGTGAAACGTAATGGTTTTACAACCAATGGCTTCAAACATATCAAAGAACGCGCCAGGATTATTCACCATTAAATGCGCCTCAGTTTCTACTGGATAAGTTAATCCTTTCAGCACTGGTAAACCAAAGCTGAGGTTCGGCACGTAATGACCGTCCATAATATCAAGGTGAATTCTATCGGCGGTGGCAATAGAATTTAAGTCTTGCTGCAAAGTACCAAAATTGGCATCCAAAATCGAAGGAGATATTTTCATCAATCTAAAGCTTAACGATTTAAATTAGTTTCTAAAGATTGACTTTAAATTAATTTCCTTTTAAAGAGAGTTAAAGTAATAAAATTATTATGTCAGAAATCTCCTCACAACCAGAATCAATTGAATTTAACCGCTTCGGTGAAATCCTTTCAAGCGCCCTCGCCCAAAGTATTGAACGCCAGCTTGGTAAAACCGTTATTTTTGGATTCAAAGCCCCTGAATGCAATCTTTCAACTGAAGCTTATCGCGGTTGGAACCTCTTTGTAAGCGGGGATCTGACTAGCGATCACCTCACAATCCGCTTCACAAATGACCGTGGAATCGATACCACTATAAGCGGAACGCATGCCGAGATCGCTGAAAAAATTACGGCGGCTATAGACCTTCCCAACACGGAACAAATAATAAATGGAATTGAGCAAGACGTCGCTCGTAGAACCGCCGTTTATGAAGCCTGGAAGGCTTCGCAGACCAGCGCAACCACCACCGCGGTGGAAAACCAGCTTATTTAGGCTGTGCCGCCCAAGGGAAAACTCTGTGCTAATTCCATTATTCATTAAAATTGTCACCTAAAAAAGCCTTCCATCGTTAGAGTAATTTGAATTTCCCTCAAAATCGGGTAAACCTCTCTATGTATGCGTATTAATAAATTTCGGCGGCGAAAAAGCTTCTGGGCTCGCCTTAAATTCTGGAAAAAAGATAAACAAAAACCGGTTAAACGGTTTCGTTGGACGAAGCGTTTTTTGTTTGTCGGGCTAGGCTTTACCGTCTTTTTGTTTGTTTATGGAGCCTATTTTCTACCCGATGTAAAAGATGCTTCTGAATTAAGCTTTGCGGAATCGACGATTATTTATGATCGCGATGCTTTGCTCCCAGGGGCAAAAGCCGAAGACCATATTCTATATGTCATTCATGGAGACGAAAATCGAGACTACACCCCTCTAGAAGAAATTTCGCCTTGGGTCCCTAAAGCCACTATCGCGATTGAAGATGATCAATTTTACAACCACTTTGGGTTTGATGCGCCCGCTTTAGTAAAAGTTTTTTTACATGAAGCCTTTGGCATTGGCCCACAACGGGGAGGATCTACAATTACCCAGCAATTAGCCAAACAAGTCTTTTTAAGCGGAGAGCGTTCTTACACGCGTAAATTCAAAGAACTACTCCTCGCCATCAAACTAGAATGGCATTACAGCAAAGATGAAATCTTAGAACTTTATCTCAATAAAATCCCCTATGGGAATAATGCTTTTGGGATTGAAGCGGCAGCGCGAACGTATTTCGGAAAGTCTGCAAGGGACTTAACCGTGGCCGAAGCCAGTATTTTGGCTAGTATTCCCCTAGCCCCAACCCGATTTAGTCCTTATGGCTCTAATAAAGATTCGTTAATGGGTTTTTACGAATATGAAAACTTTAGTACCGAAGCCGAAGCTCGGGCGGCAGAAGATACGCCTTCGCTAGAACCCGACACAACTGAAACCAGCGAGACCGTTACTGAAGATGAAGCCATTTCGGATAATGAAGGTAAACTAAAAATTTATAAAAAAGGGCGAAAAGATTTAGTACTACAACGCATGTTGGATCTAAACATGATTACGCCTAATCAATTCTACCAAGCTTGGAGCGAGGCTAATTCTTTAGAATTTAAACGAGGCGTTACAGACATTAAAGCACCGCACTTTGTGTTTTACGTCCGTGAGCAAGTTGAAAACAAATACGGCCAAGAATTTTTAAGCCAAGGGGGGTTACAAATTTACACCACTTTAGACCCAGATATTCAAGCACAAGCCGAAGAAAGCGTCCGGATTAAAACGGAAGGTTATGCCAATGTGTATGGCGCAGAAAATGTAGCGATGGCGGCTATTAATCCTGATAACGGGGAGATTTTAGCCTATATCGGTGGCAAAGATTGGTTCGACACCGAAAGCGATGGGCAAGTAGACGTGTTAACTTCTAGTCGTCAACCAGGTTCTAGCTTTAAACCACTCGTGTATGCCGCGGCCTTTATGGCTGGCTACGCCCCAGCCACAATTGTGTTTGATGTAGAAACTGACTTTGGCGCGGGCTACACCCCACAAAATTTTAATGAAAAATTTGCAGGCCCGGTTTCCATCCGACAAGCCCTTGATAGCAGTTTAAATATCCCAGCGATTAAAATGGCCGCCCTCGTTGGTGCCGAAAAAGTTTTAGCCCTCGCGCAAAAACTCAACATTCCTTACGACGGTGACGCTGACACGCATGGGGTTGCTATTGGGGTTGGGGTAGCCGAAATAGAGCCTCTAGCGCATATCGCCTCTTTCCAGGCTTTTGCTGGTGACGGAAGTATTCACGACCCTGTTGCTATTTTAGAAATCAGAAATGCGGCGGGGCAAGTGTTAGAAAAAATTGACCCAGAAGCGAATAAACGTGAAGGACTAGACCCACAAATTGCCGCCCTAGTTCGGAACGTTTTAACCGATGAAAACGCGAGACCGGTTAGTGATGGCTTTGCGTGGAACACTTTTTTAGAATTAGCCCCAGAATTTAATAGTGGCGCCAAAACGGGCACTTCAAATCGAGTGATTAAAAATCCCGTCTTTAACGAAGATCAACCAGAGTCTGACGAAAATCTTCGTTTCTTAACGGTCCCTGGAGACTCTTGGACTATTGGCTTTACGCCCCACTTAGTGAGTGGTGTTTGGGTTGGAAATAATCGAGGTAAGCCAATGAAATCTGGCGCGACTGGATTAACCGTTGCCGCCCCTGTCTGGAAAAATTTCATGGACGAAGCCCATAAAATCTTGGTTGATAAAGGCGCTGATCCAGAAAAAAAATATGAAGAACCAACGCCTCTCGTTGAAGTCGAAATTAATCGTCTGACAGGGAAACGCGCTACTGAAAGCACCCCGGCGCACTTAAGAGTCACGGAAGTGTTCCCGAGCTATTCGCTGCCAACGGAGCTCGACACAGAAACAGGGCAAAAAACAATCAACATATTTACCGGTGAAGAGGCCGATGAAAACACACCTTCATTTGCAGTTAGAACTATTAATCATCTCCCTTTAAAATCACTTAAAGACGATCCAAACTGGGTAGCGCCAGTCGAAGCGTGGATTAAGAACCACCCCATCTTTATGAACACTATGGGGGCGGTTATGGACCCAGAAGTCTCTGAGGTTGAAGAAGAGGGAGAAACGGTACAAACCGATGGTTGGCAGGTGCCGGTTGAATTTTTAGCGGATTTACCGGTTAATCTTCAACGTCGCTGGAGACAAATAGAAAATCTAGCCAAACTTACCAACACCACGCCAGATTGGACTCAAATTATCACTGGCAACATCGATGATGAAAATAATCCAAACTCAATTGGAGGTAACGGAGATTTTAACTTCCAAATAACCTCTCCGACTCGCACCGTAGCGCCAGGAGTCGTGGAAGTTCAAGTCAGTGTTAACCGACAAATAGAACTCGCCGAAGTCTCTTATTTTTGGGATGATAATCTAATTTACAAATCGGTTCGAGCTCCCTACTCAGGAAAATTCCAAATTCCGGCCAACACGGAACTTGGTTCAACCCACACCATTACCGCAGTAGCGGCGAGTACCGACTTTCAATCGGCTCAAGACTCGGTCGTTGTGAGCCTGAGTAACACGCCTGATTCCGCTCTCAGTAGCGGCGATGGCTACAATGGGCCCCCGGAAATTATTTTCTTAGGCCCCCTCGCCAATCAAAAACTATCAATCAATTCAGAAGCACAAATTGTGGCTCAAATTGAAGGCGCGGATATTGCCACGGCTGAATTTTTCTTAGACGACCAAAGCTTAGGCTTTAAAAACCAAGCCCCGTATGTAATGAACTTTACCGTTCCAGATAGTATGGGCCGCCACACGCTAACCATAAAAACGGCCAATAAATCAGGGCTTAAAGCTGAAAAATCAATCCCGATAACGGTTTCACGCGAAGCTTTTTCTGAAATAGAAATACCGACCATTAGCGAAGTCGAAAAAAACTTTAGAACGCTTTCTATTACACTTATGACGCCTAATTTTGCCGATCTTGAAGCGGCTCAAATTGTGGTATCTCAACCAGAGAATATTTTATACCAAGAAACCTGGACGGACCTTAATAAATATAAATATCTATTTGTGCCGTCTTTTAACCTAGATGGCAATGTGAACATTGAACTATATGTTCAACCAAAAGGTGAAGCTGAATTTCAAAAAGCCGATACCCAAACGGTTCGTTTCTAACGTATGAATAATTTAGATTATATACAGTTGGCGGCCGACCTGGCCGCTAAAATTGACCCACATCGAACCAAAAGCAACCCGCGCGTGGGCTGTGTGGTGGTTCAAAATAAACAAGTTATAGCCCAAGGGGCCCACCAAAAATTTGGTGAAGCCCACGCCGAGGCCAACGCGCTTAAAGGTTTAACCAAAACCGATTTAGCGAGCGCGACGGTGTACGTCACCCTTGAGCCGTGCGTGCAATGTGCCGGGAAAAAAACTCCCGCTTGTACCGATTTGTTACTTCAACTAACGCCTCAAAAAGTAGTGATTGGGAGCCTTGACCCTCATTTCCCGGGCACAGGCGTGACTCAATTAAAAGCCGCTGGAGTTGAAGTGGAAGTTTTAAACACCCAACACCATCAGAACTTAAATCCGTGGTTTAACACTTGGATTACCCAAAAGAAGCCTTTTATTACCTTAAAAGTAGGACAAAGTTTAGATGGTAAAATCACACCGCCTTTAGCGGCCTACGCCCAAGGCAAAAGAGCCATTACGAACCAAGCGGTGCAAGCACACGTCCACCACCTGCGCGCCACCCACCAAGCGGTGCTCACTAGCACCGAAACTATTTTAGAAGACAACCCAAAGCTAGATGTTCGTCATGCCCCAACACTTAGCCAGCCAACCTCGGCCCCAGACGTGATAGTTGTCGGAAAACGAGTCATTCCCAAAAGCTTCAATATTTTTACAGACAAAAACCGTCAGGTTTATTTTTTAGACGCTTTAACCGATCTGCAAAACTTCTGCCAAGAAAAACAAATCGCCTCAATCATGACCGAATGTGGCGGCACCCTTAATACACAATTTATCGAGGCTGATCTCGTAAACCAACTGGAAATTTTCACCGCCCCTATTTTTTGCGGCGACACGGCTAAACCCAGTTTTACAAAGCTCTTAGACCTCAGTCCCTTTCAGTTAAAAGCAAAGCAGGCTTATGGAGATAATTTTGGTTTAACCCTTGCGGCCAGCTCTTAATGCCACAATGGCACGCATCCGGGTTGTCATTCTAATTTCTGTATCTTTTTCAAACTTACTCCTCCCAACACCAG
>CAJQJI010000057.1 GCA_905478675.1 Candidatus Altimarinota bacterium | reverse complement strand
GTGAATTTTTGCTCATAATTTAGATTTGTGATCTATCATCCGACTATACAAAAAATGGTCTTTGTTGCAAGTCTTCTTTAGTTGCTAAAACCTTGTAAACGTTGGGAAATAACTTTTGTGACGGTTTCACAAATTTTGCCCTAAAAAGGCTTGGGTTTTTGATTTTTAGTGTTTAAAATATTCAAGACATGCTGATACCCAAGCGTTATAGATTAAGTTTACTGGCTCGCCGCACGCAACAAATGTTGTTTGGGCTGATGTTCAGTTTAGCGTTGACCCTGTTTGTGGCACAGCTTTTTGTGATGAACCATTTGTCTATGTCTGGGTACGTTTTAACCAAAGAACTAACCCTTCGAACCGACTTGGCCGACAAACACGAAAAACTAGACGCGGCTATTGCCAAAGCGCAGACGCAAGAATTTGTATACAAAACGAGCCAGAAAGAACAATTAGTCGCGAAAGACAACCAACGATTTGTAATGGTTCAGAACCGATACACAGCCCAAGAAGGTTTAGATTCTCGGGTGGCTAATTAAAAGCCTTTTTGGCTGATTTATTAATGGCTTAAGTCTGTCATTTCTTGCAGTAAAATCCTCTTAAAAAGATGTTGGGATAAAACCCCGATTATTTTTGTTTAGCGAAGCTCGCATTAATAACTCAATTCAAAAAAAGTTTGCGTCGCTTAAAAAATAATCGGCTGGTTTTAACAATATCTTTTTAGCGGGTCGCCTTTTTTCTTTCTTTTTTGGCGACGCAAAAAAGGAATTAATAAACGACTAGATTCCCGCCTCCGCAGGAATGACATTAGATTATTATTTACTCAAATCCCGTTTTATCTAAAATCAAGATCACCGAATAACAATTATAACATGGACTTTGGCACTCACGTTTGGCGCAATGGCGAAATAATTCCAATGGAAGAAGCCAAAACTTCTATCATTAATCACGCTTTACATTACGGCAGCGGCGTCTTTGAAGGTATTCGCTGCTACCAGACCGAACGAGGGACCGCGGTGTTTAAACTTAAAGAACACATGGAACGGCTCCATTATTCTGCCAGCGTGCTGGAAATACCGATGCCTTACAGCGTAGAAGCACTCTGCCAAGCTAATTTAGATTTATTAAAAAAACAAAACTTAGCTTCTGGTTATATTCGCCCAGTCGCCTGTTTTGGCGAAGGCAAAATGGGACTCAACCCAGCTGGAGCCGATATTGATGTTTTCATTGCCGCTTGGGGCTGGGGCAAATATTTATCGGATGACCCCATTACCGTTGGCACTTCCCCGTGGATTAGAATTCATCCCAAATCACTGCAAGCCGACGCTAAAATTAACGGACATTACGTAAACTCTATTATGTCTTCACAGTGGGCCCACAATAATAATTATCAAGAAGCCTTATTACTCGATTACAACGGCAACTTAGCCGAAGGCCCAGGTGAAAACTTATTTATTATTAAAGATGGGGTTATGTATACCCCACAACTAGGGACTATTTTAAGTGGTATTACTCGAGCGACTGTTATAGAGCTGGCCGAAAAAGAGCTGGGGATTAAAACCATTGAAACCACGCTTAAACCAGAAGATTTAGTAAACGCAGACGAAGCTTTTTTCACCGGTACGGCGGCGGAAGTAACTATTTTAAAATCAATTGATGGAAATCAAATTGGCACCCAAGAAAATAAAACTTCTGGGCAACTTAAACAACTCTACGCCGACGTGGTCGAAGGACGAATTGAAAAGTATGATGATTGGTTGAGTTACGTTTAACGACGTTTGGTTCTGCGTTTACCCGCTGGTGGCTGTAAAGGTCTAATTCTACCCGCGTTAACATCAGCGATAACATTTAACGTATTGGCGTCTCTTACGCCTTGTTCAATAAACGCAAATGGATGATAGCCATCAACATTGAAAGCCATAAGCTTGTTTTTGATGGCCCCTCTAAGATTTCTGGCCGTAAATTGATCTCGTAAAAAATCAACAATCACCACCTGCTCAGACGGGTCGGATTTTTTATAAAGATCGGTAATAATCTTTCCTAAGTCCTCGTCAGTACTATTGGCTACAACTTCGCCATGACTGCAGCTATGAACCAATTTAACAAGCCTTAACCCTGAATAGCCGTCACTCCGTAATTTTTTAAAAAAATCTTGCCGAGCTCGATTCAACTTTTTACTTGAAGCCTTGCTTTCCAGTAGTGTCAGAAGCTCTCGTCGAACCGGAGCATCATCAAGCTCAATCTCAGCCACTCCGGCCTGCCGCCCCGTAACTAGAGGGGGGCGACCATCAATAATGGCTTGAACCGATCGAAGCACTCGTCCAATATGAGTTCTAAAACGAGTCGGAGCATAATTATAATCAACGGCTTGATCTAAAATAAACGCCCATTGTGTTTGAGATAATTCTTCACGAAAAGCTTGCTGCAACAAGTGACTAATCTCTTGCCACCTTAAATTCAATGTTTCTTCATCTATCTCTGGGGTTGGCGCCTCATTTAAGTTTCCATCTTTATCATAAAAACTATCGGCAACCACTTTCCCCAAACTCTCTAAACGAATCTCAATTTCGAAAACTAAAGCTTCTTTAGCCTCAGGCGATTCAATTGTCGGGTTCATTTTATTCATCAAATATTAATGTATTTTAATATTTATTTTAAAACAAATAATATTTACAAAAAAACACACTCAGTTGATTAAGCCAATTAAATATTACCCCGTAACGCCCGCTACAAAAAACTCTCCTCCTAATCGGTTAAGACGGGCTTCTTCGTCTAAGGTAGTCCGACTAATAACACTATCGGTCTGAGACCGAACAGAAGACTCTGCCGCCGCCAAGACGCGGTCCGTCAAACCATCAGAACAATCCATATCTCGAGGCTTAACAATCGCATGACTCTCAATATCACAAGCAGGGCCACCTAACTCAGATGAAATCGGTAATCTTTCCGTCATAAAAATAAATTTAAGTTGTTCTCAACTTTAAAGAACAAAAAAAGTATTCGCAAGATTTTTTATGACAAAAGACTCAAATATTCATGCTCGAATAAAAAAGAAGCCTTTCAAGGCTTCTTTTATCCGTCTAAAAAATAAAATAATCTTTAGTTATTAAATTTAAAGTGCATCACGTCCCCATCTTTAACGACGTACGTTTTCCCCTCAAGTCTCATTTTCCCAGCCTCCTTGGCCGCCGCTTCACCACCAGCCGCGATAAAGTCTTCATACGCAATTACGTCGGCTTTAATAAATCCTTTTTCAAAGTCGGTATGAATTTCTCCTGCCGCTTGTGGCGCAGTGGCCCCCACTTTAATAGTCCAGGCTCGAACTTCTTTAACGCCCGCCGTAAAATAACTTTGCAAATCTAAAAGTTTAAAACAAGCCTGAATTAAATTTTCTAAACCAGATTGTTTCGCCCCAATCGATTCTAAAAATTCATGCGCCTCTTCATCACTTAATTCTGCCAACTCGGCTTCAATTTGTGCACAAATTGGCACAATCGGAACACCAGCTGGCGCGTTTACTTTGGCGGCAAAGGCCGCGGTATCAAAATCAGCAAATTTATCTTCTGACGTATTAGCCACAATTAAAAACTTTTTGTTGGTCAACATTTGAAATAAACGAGCTCTAAGCGCTTCTTCCTCTGTTAATTCAACGGTATTGGCTAATTTCTCACTCTCTAACGCTTCTTTAAAACGAGTTAGTAAATCTAAATCAAGTTTGGCCTCTTTATCCCCCGTTCGCCCCTTCCGGCTCACCCGTTCAATTTGTCGTTCAACGGATTCCAAGTCCGCTAAAATAAGTTCTGTTAAAATAACGCCAAAATCTTGCCCTGGATTTACCGAGCCCGAAACATGATGAATATCATCATTTTCAAAATCCCGTAATACATGTGCAATGGCATTGCATTCACGAATATGGCTCAGAAATTTATTCCCAAGACCTTCTCCTTTACTCGCCCCCTCCACAAGGCCGGCAATATCTACAAACTCAACCGTTGAATGTTGAACTTTTTCTGGATTCACAATTTCAGATAACCGATCCAAACGTTTATCGGGCACCGCTACCAGCCCCACATTAGGCTCAATGGTACAAAAGGGGAAATTCGCCGCCTCGGCTTTTGCCGATTTAGTTAACGCGTTAAATAAAGTAGATTTTCCTACATTTGGAAGTCCGACAATGCCTATTTTTAAATTCATCGATTGAGATAGTATGCAGTTTCTTCCCTTTGTCACTTTTTGTTCTCAATACATAAAATCTTTTGACAAAGTCGCCCGCAAACCTACTTTAGGCACGTAAAAGTTAAATTTTTTCTATGACTATTAAAGTTACAAAACGAGACGGAGAATCTGGAGAACGTCTATTAAAGCGTTTCAGTGGCCACGTAAAAGGAACACGTTTGATTCAAAAATTCCGAAAAATGCGTTATTTTGATCAAAAACCAAGTACTCGAAAAGCTCGAGCGTCTGCGGTTTCACGTGAAAAATACCGAGCCGCCAACAAGAAAAAAATGTTTGTTGGATAAACCGTATCAAAACAATTGGATTAAAAGACCTCGCCTCTGCGAGGTCTTTTTTTATTAAGCCAGTTCGCACTTTCGATTTCTTCGTCTTTTAATTTTGTCATTTTATAAGTTTAAGACCGTTAAAACTTTATCGGCTTTAAGCTTAAGTGGCAGAGAGTTTTAAAGTTTTAGGGATTGAAACTATATGAAATAAAAATTCAAAGCGCGAAATCTTAGTTTTTGTTTCTTTTTTCAAAAAGAATTAAGGTTAAAACAAGAATGTAAAAAAGTCTTTCACGGCTTTTTAGCCAAGAGCAGAAGATAAAATCACACAATGAACCTTCACAAAACCCTTAAAACCGCAGTCACTAAATTAAATCACTTAGAAAACCCTTCCCTTGAAGCCGAAGTGCTTTTAGCCTCCTTGCTTGATAAACACCGCACGTGGCTGCGCACTTACCCAGAAACAAAACTAAGTGCAACACAACACTTAAAATATAAATGGTGGATACAACAACGAGCCGCACACAAACCCGTCGCTTACATTACCGGAAACGTGGTATGGAACAGCCTGAGTTTAAAGGTAAACAAACACACGCTAATTCCACGAGATGAAACCGAAATTTTATGTCACCATATAAAAACAGCTCAAACCATCTCCCCTAAAACTATTTTAGATATTGGTACGGGGTCTGGCTGTATTGCCATTTGGCTCAAAAAACAATTCCCCAGCGCGCAAGTATCGGCCTTCGATATCGCCAAAAACGCCCTAAAATTAGCTAAAAAGAATGCCAAACAAAACCAAACCGAAATCAAATTCGCAAAAAGCGACTTAACTCAAATCCTTCCCAACAAAACCAAAATCGATGTAATCGTCGCCAATTTACCCTACGTTCCTGAAAACCTAATCGTTACCCCAGAAGTAGACCAAGAGCCACCTACGGCCATTTTTTCTGGCACCGATGGATTAGATCACATTAGAGCGCTACAAGCCCAAATAACCGACAAATCAATTTCTTTCAAACAACTTTGGTTAGAATTTTTACCCAGCCAAACCGACACCATTAAATCAATTTTTTCTGACTATAAAGTCGAATTTAAGCCGGGGGTAAATGAAGAACTATTTTTTGCGCTTATTACTCCTCGCGCTTAACATACTCTTCTACAAAAATAGCCACCGAGGCCGAAACTGGCACGGCAAAAATCATACACAAAATAGCTAAAGGCACACCGCCAAACGCCGCGCCTAAGATCCCTCCGGTGGAAACCGCAAGCATAACCACCACCGAAGATAGACCAACCACTTTTTGCATGACCACGGGCACTAAGAAGTTCCCTTCTAAAAATTGAGCCAGCCCAATCCAAGCCAAAACCGCAATCGCTAACACCCAGCTAATATTTATAGCCACAACGACACACAGTAAGCCCGTTAGCAGCACCCCAATATAAGGAAACAATTCCATAGCTGCGGCCAAAAGCCCAATCGTAAAGGCATATTTCATGCCAAAAAAGTATTCAAACCCTTTCATTCCCACATACATAAAGGTCCCCATACAGACCATCAAAATAAACTGGCCCTTAAACCATTCAGCCATTTTATCCTGAATGCTGTTAAATTTATTTTCAATGTAGTCACGATTTTTAGGCGGAAAAAGCAGCAAACAAAAATCACCAATTTTTTCGCGTTCCAATAAAATAAAAAACATAAGTACCAACGCAAAAACCATATTAAAGAACCCCTGAAACACGCTCATAAGCACGCCTAAGGTCGAGCCCGCAATGCCTTGTAGGTTATCGGCTAAAGTGGCGATACTCGAAGATAAAATACTTTGCAGTTCGGTTGGATCAAAATTCAAGTCTTCTAAAATTGTTACTAGCCATGGATACTCTTCGATTTGGCCATTCACCAATAACTCTCGTAAATCGTATGAAATATCCAGCAACTGTTCCGCAATAATTGGTAATACTTTTGCAAAAACAAGTCCAATACCTCCCAAAAAGGCCATATACAAAAGCAAAATAGCCAACGGGCGAGGAATACGATACGATTCCAGCTTGGTTAAAAAAGGGGCTAAGCCCATAGACAGGAAAAACGAAAAAGCCGCCACAATAAAAACCGTTTTTAATTCAGCGACCATTTGCTGTAAGAATCCAAACAAAAACACAATAAGCAAAATCTTAACGACCGTTCTAGTCGCAATTTCTAATTTTAAAACCTGGACTTCTGGCTTTTTGACTTTAGCTTTAACTTTCCGCGCTGGTTCCTCTTGCTGACGTTTTAAGTAATCAGCCCTAATATCATTAATTTCTTTAATTTTGGTTCCGATTCCCGAAAAAATTCTTTTCATTACGCCTAGTATAGAATTAAAGACAAAATAAAAAAACGCCTTTGCAGGCGTTTTTATTTTGATTCTTATATTTGAAAGAAACGACTTACTTGTTTTGACTTCGAGAAATTTGTCGAGCCTTGTGAATCGTGTGTTTTCGCAAACGAGGACAGTACTTACTCACCGTAAATTCTTTTGGGTTCGTATTAGTTGGATTCAACATAATTTTGTAATTTTCCACTCGTTTCCCTTCTTTTTCCATACATTCAGTACAGTAAAGGGCGAAGAATGCTCGTTTTTTTCGACTTGGACGTGCCATGAGATTAAAGCGTTTAAAAAGTTTGATTTAGGCCTTTGAAATAAAGGCTAAGCCGCGCGATAGTAGATAAAAGTATTAATGTGTCAAACCAAGTTACAGGTTCTCCGCTACAACAACGATTTCAGCATCCGCCGCCGTCCCAGGTTTAATCCCCGATACACAGGTTAAATTTTCATCATCTTCCACCATAATATGCATCGGTCCAACCGCTTCGCGGTCAATGTACTCTAGCCCTTTTTCCACCTTACACACGCACGTTCGACAAGCGCCAACCCCACACGAAAAAGGAATTGGAGCCCCCGCTTCTTGGGCTTGAGTCCCTAATGACTCTTCTGAATTGGCCTCAAATTGAGCCATCACATTACCCGCCGGATCTTTTACGGTTACTTTTGCCATGAAATTCAATAATTAATTCGAGCTCAACATAAGAAAAAAAACAACAAAGAGCAACCATCAATCTTGCGATATTTCTATATTTCATTATCAATAAAATGACCTAATCAATATAAATGCTGACGATTTTAACCGGCAAAAATAATAAAATATTAAGAACTCCAGCGGCGCCTGTGGAAGTTTTTGATGAAAAATTAGCCGACACCGTCGAGCTAATGATTCAGACCATGCTTAATCCAGAGGGGCAAGATGTAACCGGCATTGGTATTGCCGCGCCTCAAGTAGGCATCGCCCAGAAAATCATTGTGGTAACGTTAAACGTAAACACTAAGAAAGAGCCCAAAACAATCGTTATGATTAACCCTGAAATTCTAGAAACTTCAGAAGTGACCTCTAATTACGAAGAAGGTTGTTTAAGCCTACCAGGCGCCTATGGCCGAGTGACTCGCCCCGCCAAAGTAAAAGTTAAATGGCAAAACGTACAAGGCAATTGGTGTGAGAGAAAATTTGATAAATGGGATGCTCGTATATTTTTACACGAATATGACCACATTCAAGGCAAACTTTTCATTGATTACCTAAATGATAAAGAGATCGCGAAGCTAAAAGATCAAGGACACTTATAAAATCATACGCGAGAGCTTCGCTTTTATCGGACCAGAGCGGCTTGCCCTCGGCATGGTTTTTCCTACAATCGCGAGGCTTAAAGCTATAAATATATGAAAAAAATCGCGCCCAAAAACTTGCCCAATAAAAACAACCCTTTTAATTACCTTATTATTATTGCCTTACTGGGCGCTACGGCGGCCTTATTTATGCAAGGGGAACTTGAAACAGCGCTCAAAAAAAATGAGCCTATTGCTATTAGTGAGTTACAACAAAAGTTCCAAAACAATGAACTTGAGAGTCTAGAAATTAAAGATCAAAAACTGACCGCTACCGGAAAAGATGGTCAAACCTACACCTCTTTTAAAGAACCAAGTTCAAATCTAGCCGATCTGGGCTTTACCGGAAATGAGGACACAAAAGTTTCAGTCGTTGATACTTCTGGCAGTAAGCTGTGGATGAACTTCCTACTTGGGTTTGCACCACTTATTTTATTAATTGCGCTTATTCTATTTTTTGTTCGAAAATCTGGCAGCATGGGCGGTGAAAGCGGCCCTTTTGGATTTGGAAAATCTCGCGCTAAGATTTATGACAAAACCAAACACCGTACTAAATTTGAAGACGTTGCCGGTGCCGAAGAAGCCAAAGAAGATGTGTTCGAACTGGTTGATTTCTTAAAAAACCCCAAAAAATACGAAAAAGCAGGGGCGAAGATTCCAAAAGGGATTCTGCTCGTTGGGCCACCAGGAACGGGGAAAACCTTAATGGCTCGAGCCATTGCGGGTGAAGCCAACGTGCCGTTCTTCTCAGTTTCTGGGTCTGAATTTGTAGAAATGTTTGTAGGGGTCGGGGCCAGCCGAGTACGAGATTTATTTAAAACCGCCAAACGAAACTCTCCCGCTATTATTTTTATTGATGAAATTGATGCGATTGGGAAACAACGAGGCGCGGGACCAGGTGGCGGACACGATGAACGCGAACAAACCTTAAACCAAATTCTAACCGAAATGGATGGTTTTGAAGCGGGCACAACCGTTATTATTGTCGCGGCTACCAATCGCCCTGACATTTTAGATAAAGCCTTACTGCGTCCAGGTCGATTTGATCGACAGGTTCATATTGATCTACCTGATATGAATGCTCGAGAAAAGATTTTAAAAGTACACGCTAAAAACAAACAGCTAGAAAAAGACACCAAACTAAAAGAGGTAGCCAGCAAAACCGTTGGTTTTAGTGGAGCCGAATTAGAAAACGTAATGAACGAGGCCGCTATTCGCGCCGTTAAGAATCGACAAAAAACAATCACCCAAGAAGACTTACTGCAATCCGTTGAAAAAGTAGCTATGGGGCCAGAGCGAAAAAGCCGAAAATTCACCGAGAAAGAACGACGCATGACATCGTATCATGAAGTCGGACACGCCATTGCCGGGCACTTTTGTGAAAACCATGACCCAGTACACAAGATATCAATTGTTTCACGAGGGCGCGCGCTGGGGTTAACCTGGTTTCTACCAAACGAAGATGTTTATAGTAAAACGAAGTCTCGTTTAATGGACGAGATGGTAAGCCTGCACGGTGGCCGAATTGCCGAACGATTAGCTTTTGGCGAAAACGAACTTACCACCGGTGCAAGCAATGATTTAGAGCGTATTTCAAACATTGCCCGAAACATGGTGATGCGTTTTGGAATGGCCAGTGACAAAGTAGGTCCGGTAAACTTTATTTCTAAAGAATACGAAGCCAAACCACACTCAGATGAAACGGCCCGTTTAATTGACGAAGAAGTTCGTCAGTTAATAGATGAAGCCGAAGATCGATGTGAGAAAATTCTAAAGCAACACGAAAAATTACTAAAAATTATTTCTGAAGACTTGCTTGAAAAAGAAAACATGACGGGAGAAGAATTTGCCGCTTATTTTAAAAACGAGAAATAGATGTTTGATTGGTTTAAAAGTTTAACAAAAAAGCCTAAGCAACCTCGAGGTAAAATCTTTTTCTTTTCTGGTCCGTCTGGCGTTGGGAAAGGCACCCTCATTAATCATTTACGGGAAACCCGAACCGACTTTGTGTTTCCGCCCAGTTGCACCACTCGAGCTCCACGCCCAGGCGAAATTGATGGCGAAACGTATTACTTTATTACCAAACAAGAATTTGAAGCCAAAATTAAAGCGGGGGACTTTTTAGAATACGCCCACGTGCACGGCGACACCTATTACGGAACC
>CAJQJI010000056.1 GCA_905478675.1 Candidatus Altimarinota bacterium | reverse complement strand
TTGAATTAGAACGAGTTACTCTTGATCTTGCATTACAAGGTATGACATACCTTGTTGGTACGCCAACATACGTTGTTCGTCAGGTTAAAGCTGATGGTACACTTGATACTACTTCAGTTATTACTGATTCTGTAGCAGGTACTGGAGCTAAATTAGCAACTGATACAACTGATAAAGTTGTAGTTGATTTTGCTAACGAAACTGTTGCAGCTGGTTCTTCTCGAACTTACGCATTGTTATTCAACAATACGCAAGATGAAGGAACCGCTAATGACGATGATTCTGTTTCAGTTACTATCCTAACTGATGCTGGTCAAGTTGGTCCTGAACTTAAAGGTGCTGCAGCTCTTGTTGGGCAAAACATCGTTTGGGCTGATGAATCAGCTAATGGTACTGATGGAGATTACTTCAATGGTTACCTAATCGATCAAGACACTACAGCTCAAGTTAACCAAGATTAATTTTTAATCGGACGTTAATCACGCTGAGTGACTAATCGCAAAAAACCCCCTCGGGTCTTCGGACTCGCAGGGGGTTTTTTTGTATGCCGAAACATTTGAGTTCGAACTTGAAATTTAGAGACCGGTCTCCAAAAACCCGAGACCGGTCTCCTATTTCGTTATCAACATTAAGAACGCATGAAGCTAGCCCCGTTCTTTTTGGAGACCGGTCTCTAAGATGGATTTATGTCTAACAACCGCAGCCTTCAAAACAATACCTATTATCACGTTTACAATCGTGGCTATAACAAACAAACGCTCTTCTTCGCCCATAAAGATTACGCCCGTTTTTATCGAAACCTAAAACAGTTTTTAGAAGCTTATCCTCAGATTAATATTAAGTGTCATTGTATTTTACCGAACCACTTTCATTTTTTATTAATCGAGACCGGTCTCCAGAAATCCGAGACCGGTCTCGGTGATGGGGCCGCTACAGATATTTCTCATTTTATGAGAAAGTTGCAGGTTTCATATAGCATGTATTTCAACCATGAATACGGAGACAAAATTAAGAAAGGCCTTAAATCCCCCGTTTTTGAAGGCCGCTTTAAAGCCAAAGAAGTGTTAGATGAAGCTTATTTAGCCCAGTTAGTGCTTTATATCGAACAGAATGCGGTAAAGCATGAACTGGTTTCGGACATAGCCGACTGGCCGTATACCAGTTGGGAACCTGGTAAGACGTTTGATGTTCAAGCGGATTTCTTTTCGGATTTTGATTGAACTTGGAGACCGGTCTCGTTTAAGGTGAGACCGGTCTCTGTTTTTTTATTGCCCTTTACTCTGCTTTACTTTTAGCTACGTTGATTGGGTAATGAACACTTATCCTGTTGTGGCTATCGTGGGGCGACCTAATGTTGGGAAATCAACTTTGTTTAATGCTTTAGTAGGCGAACGCCGCGCTATTGTGTCAGATATTGCGGGCACCACGCGTGACAGCGTGACGGAGAAAATTGATAACCTTGGCCCCATTACGTATTGGGCGGTAGATACGGCTGGGTTAACCGATTTTGGTGACAACTCGCTTGAATCAGCGATTCAGGTGCAAGCCGAGCTAGCGATTGATAACGCCGATATGGTGATTTGGATGGTGGATGCGAAGGTAGAACTCACGCAAGATGACTACGATATTGCCGATAAATTACGTCGGGTGAGTAAAAAGGTGCTGTTTCTGGCTAACAAAATTGATGACGGCCAAGCCATGCGTGGCTACGAATTAGCGGAACTGGGCTTTGGGGTGCCGACCATTATTTCGGCTAAAAATAACTTTGGGTTCTGGGATTTAACTGAAGTGATTCAGGAACGGTTGAAAGATTTAGGGTTTGAGCCGATTGATAGTGAGTTAGTGGAAGCGCCTGACCGCTTGAAGGTGGCCTTGGTGGGGCGTCCAAACGTAGGAAAATCGACCTTGTTTAACCAAATGATTGGCGAAGAACGCAGTGTGGTTTCTAACGTCGCCGGGACGACGCGTGATGCGATTGATACCGACTGGACGTCGGAGGATGGCACTCAATTTAGATTTATTGATACTGCCGGGGTGCGTCGACCAGGGAAAATTGGTAAAGAAATGGAGTACTGGATGGTGGTACGTACACGACAGGCCATTGAACGAGCTGATGTGTGTGTATTACTGCTGGATGCTCTAGACGGGGTGACGCATCAAGATTTAGCGTTAGCCGGACAAATTGTAGAAGCTGGTAAAGCGTTGGTAATTGGGGTGAATAAGTTTGATTTAGCACGTGAAAAATCACGTACGGTTGAAGAAACTGACGAACGAGAACTCGAAGCCGTGCCGATGTGGGATAAAGATATTGCCGATATTCGGAATCGTTACCTTGGGTACTTACATAATAAAATTACTTTTTTACCGTGGGCACCAGTGCTTTTCTTTTCGGCTAAAAATGGAAAAGGGACGGCGGATGTTATTGCGTCTTTAATCGCCGTAAACGCAGAACGTAATAAACGTGTTCCTACGCGTGAATTAAATTTATTGGCTAAAGATATCTATTACGGACACGTTACGCCGTCACACGGGCTAAAACAGGGTAAAATTAAGTATGTGAGTCAGGTGGATACCGCGCCTCCGAAGTTTTTATTCTTTGTAAACAATATTCAGGCCTTTCATTTTTCTTATAAACGGTATATCGAAAATAAAATTCGTGAAAAATACGGGTTTGCTGGAACGCCGATTATTGTAGAGCTAAAAGACGCTATGGCTTCTTGGCGTGGGCGCAGTAAAGATGGGAAAAATGCTAGCTACGACCCCAGCGACAAAGACGACGGTGAAGAATAGTTTAGCCCTAACAAAAGTTTAATTTCTTTCTCTGTCATCCCAGGATGTGTGGAGTCGCTTGTCTCTTTGCGGGCTTTACGCGATAATAACGCCTGATGTTACAATTGCTGCGAAAATTTATTCCTGAACGCTCCCCTTTTAGATTGGCTTATCATCGTTATAGCGCGATGTTAGCCGCCCTTTTTTATGGGTTCCCTGGGAATAAGATGACGGTGATTGGGGTCACTGGTACGTCTGGGAAATCAACGACGGTGGAATTAATTCATTATCTTTTGCAGAACTCCGGCGTTAAAACGGGCTCTATCTCTGGTATCCAATTTAATATTGGGGAGAAATCGATGCACAACGGGACCTTGCGCACCAGTTTGCGGCCGTGGCATATGCAAAAGTTATTGCGGCAAATGGTGCGGGCTAAGTGTGAATTTGCGGTGATTGAGGTGTCTTCTCATGCGCTTGACCAAAACCGTTTATGGGGCGTGGCGATTGATACGGCGGTGTTAACCAATATTTATGATTTAGAACATTTAGATTATCACGGTAGTTTTGCAGAATACGTGCGCTCAAAAGCGAAATTGTTTAGAAGTTTAAATACGAGTTACCGAAAACCGGGCGTGCCAAAGGTGAGTATTTTAAACCGAGATGATGATAATTATGAAGTTTTTCAAGAACTGCCAGCCGATAAACGGTGGAGTTATAGTTTGAAAAAACCGTCGGAGGTGAAAGCCGATAATTTAAAACTAAGTGGCCAAGGCACCGAGTTTTCTGTCCGACTGCCAAATCATAATTTAGAAATTAAAACCCCGATTGTTGGGCGACACAATATTTTTAATCTATTAGCGGCGGTGGCAACCGTGGCAGCCAATGGGGTTACGGTGAAAAAGATTGAAGAATTATTAGTTAATTTTCCAGGGATTCCGGGGCGACTTGAACCGGTTAACGCCGGCCAAGATTTTTCGGTGGTGGTGGATTTTTCTTATAAGCCGAGTGGTTTGCAGGCCGTTTTAAAAACGTTGCACGAAATGGTGCCAGGGCGAGTAATTTGTGTTTGGGGTGGCCTTGGAGGGCGAAATTTAGACGAAGCTTATTACGCCGAGGCCGTGCGGATTATTGAGCAAAATGCCGACGAATTTGTGCTAACCACAGATGACCCTTTGAATGATAATCCAAAAGAAATCGCTAAAATTATTCGGGCGAATATGAAGCGAGCCGAGGGCGAGAATTTTTACGAAATTGAAGATCGTTATGAAGCCATCCGGTACGCTATTTTTATTGCTGAACCAGGTGATTGTGTTGTGATTGCCGGAAGAGGGCACGAAAAAGAGCAAACGATTGGGGATAAAAAAATACCGTTTGATGATCGAGTTGTCGCACGAGAAGTGCTGCAGTTTGCGGTAGCGGCCACGCCAGAAAAATCTTAAATTAAGGCTTAAAAAACTTAAGCGAGTGGTGCTTGCACAATAAACCTTTTTTTATAGGATGGAGGCGTATTTTAAGAATGTTTTATGAACCCTCCCTCTTTAGCCAGTCAGCTTGATAACGCGATCGCTCACCTACAAAAAGAATTTGCCGCTTTGCAAATTGGCCGAGCCAGTGCCGTGTTAGTTGAAGACATTGAAGTGGAAAGTTATGGTTCAATGATGCCCCTTAAAAGTGTGGCCAATATTTCTTGCCCAGACCCAAAGACCATTAAAATTGAGCCTTGGGATAAATCGGTTTTAGGTAATATTGAGCGATCGATTCAAGAAGCCAACCTTGGTATTAATCCACAAAATATGGGGGAACATTTGTTTTTGCCGATTCCTCCGATGACCGAAGACCGACGAAAGCAAATGGTTAAATTTGTGCATGAGTTAAGTGAAAAAGCCAAAATTTCTATTCGAAATGCGCGGCACGATGAATTGAAAATGATTAAAGCGTTGAAAGACGATAGTGAAATTTCTGAAGATGAGCAAAAAGCGATGGAGAAAAAAGTTCAAGAACAAGTGGATCAAACAAATCAAGCAGTAGATGAACGCGCGAAACAAAAAGAGAAAGATATTTTAACCGTTTAGGGAGACTCAATGTCCGGACGTGCTGGCTCGAGTTCCGCGTCAGGTTTGAACTTGAATTAGACTATGATAAGAAAAAAACAAAGCTCGGCGAGGCGTCGCAAGTATTTTTTGCTCGATTCAAATCAAACGGTTCGTAAAAAACCCAAAACGGCTCGAAACCGGGCTTTGAATACTTTAGCGAAACTTCGTTTTTTTCGGCAATTTGGGAGTCTATTAAAAGCTTCAACGCTGCTGACGCTGGCGTGTGCGTTTATGCTTTTATTTACGTTGTTTGCCTTGTTTTCGCCTTATTTTGATTTAAAAAAAGTGGAAGTAAAACGAGATAATCCACACTTAGATGTACAAGCGGTCGAAAATTTAATGGCTGAATTTTATGGGCAAAATTTACTTTTTATTTCTCAATCAACCATTGAAGAGCGTTTACTGGAAACTTTTCCGGAGTTCCGAGAAGTAAAATTAAGCGAGCATTGGCCTGATTCATTGGTGGTAGAAGTCGTGCTCTCGCCGCCGTTTTACCAAGTGTTAAATGAATTTGATGCGACGTTTTCCGTGTTATCTGAAGATGGCGTGGTGTTACGGCAAGAAGCGACCGAGGGGTTACCGGTTTTGAAAATTTTAAATTATGAGCAAAGTTTAAAGTCTGGGGAAAAATTTGCGACCGCGCAGGTGCTACAGGCGATTACAGATCTAAGAACCTTGTTTGCCGAAGACTTAAAAATAGAGGTGGCGGAGATTCGTTACTTACCAATTGCGTATGAAGTGCATTTAGTGTCAGATTCTGGGACCGCTTTCTGGTTTGATCTGCGGTCTGATACGCAACAACAGGCCCGAAAAATAGAGTTAGTAAGTGATGAAATTAACTTGTACACGCAGCCGTTAGAACACGTTGATTTGCGTATTCCAAACCAAGTTTTTTGGAAACCGCTTTAAAATCTTCAACGTTTAGTCTTCTTTGTTTTGCTCGACTTCGTGATCGAGCGATCTTTTTTGGCGTGAAAAGCCTAGAATCAAAAAAGCGGATGTAGCTCCCACTAAAATAGTGATTAAATTAATAATAAAAGGCTGCCAGTAGTTATTAATGAGGGAGAATTCTTGCAATCCAAGTAAAACGCCAAAGAAGCTGACAAAAGGGATCAGGGAAACGGCAATAGCGACGCCCACTAAATTACTGGCGTTGGTGGCTTTAAGCCAAGAATAAACGCCGGCAAACCCAGATACAAAGGCGGCTAAAAATAACAGGTGGTCAAAGCGTTTAAATTTATCGGCATACGTGGTGATATCAAAATCATAACCAGTGTTATCGAGTATAAATACCAAGGCGGCTGAAACTAAAATCACAAATACCACACTGCCTAGAAAACTTTTCAAAGCGTACCAAACTAGCGTTTTATTATTAATAGCAAAGCCGGCGGCACAAGCGAGTACGGGGTTAAGTAAAGGGGCTAATACCATGGCAGCGATAAGAATTGGAATATCATTAAGCAAAATCCCTAAAGTTGCCAAAATAGCCGATAGCCCTGACATCACAAAAAAACTCGGTTCGAGTCTCGAGCTTTCCATAAGTTTATCTACGGCCTCACGCGCTTTTTTGTCGCGTTTAAAGGGCAGGTAGGCCCACCACTTAAAAGAGCTTTTAATGGTTTCTTCAGAGCTTTGGCTGAGGGTTTCTTTTATTTTTCTAAACATCAAGCGGCAGTTTACTCTATTTTTTTAAGGAGACAATAACTCTGAAAATAAGAGATTAATATTTCAGCCTTAACGGTGGAATTTTGGCGGCAGATGATTACTATCTGTAAGAATTAATTTTTATCAAATGCCTTTAAAAAAAACGAAAAAACTAAACTTCAAACTACTTAAAGAACTTTCAGAAGCCACGGGAGCCCCTGGATTTGAAGGGAATATTAGAGCTATCGTAAAGCGAGAAATTGCTGATTACGTTGATTCGATTGAAGTGGATAATATGGGAAATTTGATCGCTTTGAAAAAAGGGACGCTTAAAAAAGGCAAAAAGAAACTCATGGCCGCCGCACATATGGATGAAATTGGTTTCATGGTGCAGCATATTGATGATAACGGTTTTATTCGTTTCTGCCCGTTGGGTGGATTTGATCCAAAAACTTTAAGTTCTCAACGCGTCACGATTCACGGTAAAAAAGACGTCATTGGGGTTGTGGGCGGTAAAGCGGCGCACTTAATGTCTGACGCAGAAAAGAAACAAAATCCACAATTAAAAGACTATTACATTGATACTGGGTTAGATAAAAAAGAGCTAGAAAAATTAGTTTCAGTCGGTGATAGCATTACTCGTAAACGAGAGTTTTTACAACTGGGGAACTGTGTAAACGGAAAATCTTTAGATAACCGAATGTTGGTGTTTGTGTTAATTGAAACGATTAAAAAATTGAAAAAAATTCCGCATGATTTTTATGCCGTCTTTACTGTGCAAGAAGAAGTCGGGATTCGTGGAGCCAAAGTGGCAGTGCACGAAATTCAGCCTGATATAGGAATTTGTTTAGATGTAACCATTGCGAATGATGTGCCAGGCGCGGCGCCGCATGAATACATTAATAAACTGGGGGCTGGAACGTCGATTGATATGATGAATGGAACGGTAATTGCTGACCGACGGATGGTGAAATATTTAGCCGATTTAGCTGATAAGAAAAAAGTGCCTTATCAGCATGATGTGATGGCCGCTGGTGGAACTGATGGTTGGGCTATGCAAATGATGACGTCTAAAGGTTGTATTACAGGAGGAATTTCGGTGCCGTTACGGAATATGCACCAAGAAGTCGAAATGTGTCATGAAACCGATATCAACGCGACGCTCGACTTATTACAATTAGCGGTAGAAAATTTAGATAAAGGCGATTGGAAGAACGTGTAGGCTTTTTCTTTTTTGATTTTACAGTTCGAACTTTAAACCATAGATAAACGTTGAAGTTCGAACTGATAAAAGCCTTCTTTACCTCTAGACAAATTTCTTTACCATGCAGTCGTGAAATCTACTCCTACATTGGCTGTCATCGCTTTTCCGGGTAATAATAGTGAAACCGAAACCGCGCGAGCGGCTGAAAATAATGGTTTTAAGGCGGAGATTATCCGCTGGAACGAAGTGGATAAAATTGGCCAATATGAGGCCTACGTTCTGCCGGGTGGTTTTTCGTTTGAAGATCGTGGCCGGGCGGGAGCCATTGCCGCACGTGAGCCAATTTTTGAGGCATTAAGAAGCGAAGCTAAAAAAGGAAAAGTTATTTTAGGTATTTGTAATGGAGCCCAAATGATTGTGGAATCGGGGCTTATTCCGGTTGGGCGTGATCCCTTACCATTTGCCTTAGCTGATAATGTGCGTCGTGATAAAAATGATCATGTTATGGGCACGGGCTACTACAATACGTGGTGTGCTATTAGACCAGATCGTACTGATACGGCTTTTTCAAGCGATACTGAAGCGATTTTAAAAGTGCCCGTAGCCCATGGTGAAGGGCGTTTTACCACCCGATCAACCGAGGCTTTAGCCGCGCTCGAATCAACTCGGCAAGTGGCCTTTCGGTACTGTGATGAAGCGGGTGAAACGGCGCAAGGCTACCCAGCAAACCCAAATGGAGCGACGGCCGCCGTGGCCATGATTGTAAATATTGAGGGTACAATCGGGGCGATTATGCCACACCCAGAACGTTATCCTTTGGAATGTGATGGCGACCAAATTTTTAAAGCGATGAAGGCTTGGATTCAAGCCGGTAAGTCGCCAGAAACCGTTGAAATTGGTGATTTATCAAGCCAGTTGTTACCTGAAGTGCATACTTTTAAAGTGGAACGAGACGCGGTTGTTTTAGAAAAAACCTTAATTATTACCGACAATGAAGGGTTTTCGGTGAATCAAGCGGCGAATGATTTGTTGGGCGTAAAATTCACGCTTGATAAAAGTTTTGTGTACGTAGTGGAAGGGGCAAGCCAAGCTGAAGTGGTCAGTACAGGCTTGATGGCGAATCCTAATAAAGAAACTTTGGTAGAATTTACCGCTAAGCCGCAACAAATTTTGGTTGAGTTGTTTGAAGATGATCCCGCTTTACACTTAGCCGACCAGCTTTCAGAACAACTTGGGAAAACGGTGACGGTTCGTCGTTTAAAGGCTTGGAATTTCTCGGAGGAAGTGGGCGTCGATGAGATAGAAAAAATTCTTAAAAACGGTCTGCTTTGTAATCCAAATTCAGGTGCGCCTTATAAGGCTTATGCCGATTTTAACGCTTAATTAATATCCCCTATATTTTATGAAAACTGCTTTACTTTCCGTTTCCGATAAAACCGGCGTGGTTGAATTTGCTCAATCGCTCGAACGCCTTGGTTATCGCTTACTTTCGACGGGCGGGACGTTTAAAGCCTTGCAGGCGGCTGGGGTTGGTAATTTAATGGAAGTGGCGGATTTTACAGGCTTCCCAGAGGGGTTAGAAGGTCGTATTAAAACCTTAACGCCTGAAATTTTTGGCGGCATTTTGAATCTACGGAACAACGCGGAACATCAAAAATTTTGTACGGATAACAAAATTGAGAATATTGATATTGTGTGTGTGAATTTATACCCGTTTAAAGCCACGTACGAAGACGCGGCTAAAACGTTTGAAGACAAAGTGGAAAATATCGATATTGGCGGACCGTCGATGATTCGAGCGGCGGCTAAAAATTATGAATTTTGTGCTTCGGTGGTAGATCCAACCGATTACCCTCGTTTAATTGCGGAACTAGAACAAGGCGATATTCGTTTGGAAACTCGGAAAGAGTTGGCGACGAAAGTGTTTGAAATGACGGCGCATTATGATTTATTAATTGCTAAGTTTTGGGCAGAAACCACTAAAGACAGTGAAGCCAAAGGACAGCTTCGGTATGGAGAAAATCCGCATCAAGGCGCCGCTACTTTGGTCGATCCGTTTGCTCATGGCCCGTTATTAGTGGGGGCAAAACAATTAAATGGTAAGCCTTTGAGTTACAATAACTTTGGCGATAGTGCTGGAGCGTTAGAATTAGCGCTTAGCTTTGCAGGCGAACAAGATCCGGCCTTTGCGGCGATTATTAAACACGCCACCCCTTGTGGAGCCGCTATTGGTGAAAATATTTCAGAAGCCTTTAAAAAAGCCTACGAAGCGGATTCTCTTTCGGCTTTTGGAGGCGTGATCGCTTTAAATAGAACGTGTGACTTGGCTACGGCACAGCAAATTGTAAGCTTCTTTAATGAAATTGTCATGGCGCCAGCGTTTGACGCTGACGCTCTAGAGATTTTGAAAACGAAAAAAAATCTACGGGTCTTAGAAATCCCAAACTTTACGGCCGGTCAAACGCGAGACTTAGTGTTAAAACGTGTTCGAGGCGGCACCTTGGCCCAAGAAGCCGACATTGCGCTGCCAGATTTTGCGAACCTAGAAGTGCCGACGAGCACGAAACCGACAGACGCTCAAATGCAAGATTTGATGGCGGCTTGGAAAATGGTAAAAATTGTAAAATCGAACGCGATTGTGGTGGTAAAAGACGGCGTGATGATTGGTAAAGGGGGCGGGCAAACGTCTCGAGTAGAAGCCATGGAAATTGCCTTAGGGCATGCGGGCGAAAACGCTCAAGGGGCGGTGATTGCTTCTGATGCCTTTTTCCCTTTCCCCGATAGCGTAGAAGCGGCTGGAGCGGCTGGGATTGCGGCCATTATTCAACCGGGTGGCGCGATGGGTGACAAAGATGTATTCGCTAAATGTGACGAACTTGGTATTGCCACGGTGCTGACTAAAATGCGCGCGTTTTTGCACTAGAATAAAGCAGCTCTTAAGGCACTACTTTTAAAACCGGCTTCGGCCGGTTTTTTTTGTAACTTAAGGAGACCGGTCTTAAAATTAAAATATATTAGCAAAGACCAGTCTCTGTTGTGCTATAATACAATTAATGTTTAACCGCGTCCGTTTTTGTTTTCTGAACGAAACGCCTTGGAGTGATCCTGATAAATTTTATGCGCCTCGAAAGCGGCCTGAACTTTTTTCAGCGGGAGTTGAGTTAGAAGCGACCCTTTGTAGTGATGGTGTGTGGCGGGTTTTGGAGTGTGAAACGCGAAAACAAATAGAAAAAGTGATTTATCTTTAAAAACAAAACGTCTTTTCGACCAAAGGTTGAAGCGTCACTTAAAGTAGAGTGGAGAAATTTTCGATAGAGTTTTTATGAATCGGCAAGCTCCGTAAATAAGCGTTAAAATAAGGAAACTTGCTCCGTGCTTTTCTTGGTCAGAAACTTCGTCGAAAAGATAGGCCTTTTTAAACCGGCAAAGCCCCTTCAATTTCAATGTCTGGCATTTCAATTATCAGTGGTGGTTCTTCGCTTACTTGCTTATTTTGGTATTCCACTTCCGCTACGGGGTAGAATTCAATTACGTCGGTATCGACAAAACTTACTTTTACACGACGGTTTAAAATATCTAAGCCTCGTACTTGCGCTTTTTTCCCATCAACGGTGACACTTTGTTTAATATGGGGAAGATATTTTCGGTTAGCCCGATACATGTCGACTTCGTGTAATAAGCAGCGTTTAAGTTTGCCGCTTACATCGTAGAGTTTGTCGTTCCCACGAATGACGATGCCTTGATCACGCACGGCATCAAGTGAAATCTTTTTTGTACTGAGGCGTACGTCACAACACTCTGGACGACCACAACATCGTGGACCCCCAACAATATCGGCTCGATCGCGCGGATCCAAACGTTGGAGGTGAATTCGGCCTTTAACTTTAGGCGTAATGGCCTTTAATAAGTCTCTAAAATCAACGGGTTGTTCGGACGTAAACCAACACGCGACGGTTTTTTCTTCCCAGCCAATTTGGACATGGAAAAAATACATTTTTAGTTTGAGTTCATCGGCGGCCGCTTGCACTTGAACCAGCAAATCTTGGCTTTTTTCTTGTAGGGCTTCGTAGTCTTTTATTTCGCCTGTATTGAGTGTTTTAGAAAACTGTAAATCTTCATCAACTCGGGCCCCTGGTAGATTCCGTGGCATGCCAATAACTTCCGCCACAATGCGCTCGCGGGCGCCTTTGAGCAAAATGGGTTGTTTATAGTTTAAAATGGTGTTGTCTGGAACCTTTAAAGTAACAGTTTTGTAGCGTAAAAGGTCACGAGCTTGAAAAATTTCCATACTTTATGAATTTAACGGTTTTGCATAAAGATCGCAAGATGCTCCAGCACCAAACGTCGATTTACGTTTCGTTGAATGTCGGTATAGGCGTCAAAAAAAGTAGGTATAAGGCTTTGGTAGCTTTGGTTTTGTCGAGCTCTGGAAAGTAATTCGTCCATAAATCTTTTGGTGACCTTTGGATCTTCTTTGTGCGCTTTGTCTAAGGCTTCAATAATTTTAAATTGATCAATCAAGTTTTCAGACGCTAAAAATTCAGCGGCTTGAGTGTTGTCGCTTAGTACAGATTCATTGTTGATTGGTAAAACGGTTAAGCGCGATAAAATAGTGGTTGGAAGCTGGTGGTGGTTTTTGGTGGTTAGAATGAACTGGGCGCGTTCTGGGGGTTCCTCAAATACTTTTAGCCAGGTATGCATGGCGTCTCTTGAGGTTCGTTCTAAGTTTTCGAGCACCAAGACGCGTCGTGAGGACACAGGGGTTTGGTGCAGCCAGCGGATAAGCCCTCGAACGCTTAAGGGGTCTGGACTTTGGCTGTCTCCAATTTTTAAAGTTTGTTCGTCATCCACTGAAATTTTAACATCCTGATTGAGCCCCCCAGTAATTTTATCG
>CAJQJI010000055.1 GCA_905478675.1 Candidatus Altimarinota bacterium | reverse complement strand
GCAGAATCCATGGCCTTGGTACAAGGGTCATTAGCATTCCCTGCCAAGTTTCGCCCTCCTAAGTTCCGATCAGGTACCCCGTCTCCATTTGTATCCCAATAAAAAATGGTTGAGTAGCCTAGTGTCGCTCTATTTTCTCTATTATTATCAAACCCAGCCCCTCCAGGCACACGATCCGCCACAAACGTCGGGCACTCTGTCGAGGGAGGCCCCATCTCTACAAAATACCGATCATAATCAATCGTATTATTCCGAGCCACTTGCGTAATCCGTTCCATTAAAAAGCGACTCTCAGCAAAAAAATCATGCGAGAACTGCACTTTTTTTTGGCTAAAATAAATAGAAGCCACCACACTCAAAGCTGAAGTAATTATCACAGAGGCAATCCCTGTAGCTATAAGGGTTTCCAATAAAGTAAACCCCCTTAAAGAACGGTTTGATGAAAGTCTGGTTCCGCCTATTTTTTTAATATTCATCTCGTTCGAAAAAATCATACAAATTAGCTTCAAGCGTTATCGAGCGCGGCCGACTATCCTCTTCCCAAAAAACACGAACCACCACTCTTAAACGAGACTTCTGACAACTATCATCCGGATCATTGCTCCCACAAAAGGCTGGGGGCGTATCACCACTAAGAATTTCCTCTGCTAAATAATAAGGATTTTCAATATCTAAGTACACTTGACGATAAAAAGGAGTAATCGTATTGCCTGTCGACTGATGAGTGTACCGTTCTGGAGTACCAGGCGTTAAGTAAAGACGTGTATCGGCGCGAGACGCCGCTGACTGAGCCCCATCTAAAAAATCAATATCTTCCTGTAAAGCCGCTTCCTTTAAATAAAAACGAAAATCCGTTGTATTAAAATCGACCGTATAATACGTTGGATCACCTTCATCGTTCCCATTAATAAATTTGGTAACAGTCGGATTCCCATCACAAGCATTTTTATCTGATTCCAAATCAAGACAAAGCCATTTTTTACGACGATCACCCGAGTACTTTAACCAATTAGTATCACGAATATTACGCACAGCCTCCACGCCTTCTCGAGCAATATTTAACGCCGTAACTCGATTTTTTACGTTTACATTTGTGTCTATTGCCCGTTGTAAAATACTAAAAGTCGCAATCATAATGGTACTTAGAATTGCGGTAGCAATCACCACTTCTAAGATTGTATCTCCTCGCTGGCGCGACGAAATTTTAAACCTAGAAAAAAAAATTTTAATCAATTTCATTTAGTAATCTTGGCAGGTATCACCTGTTTTATTAAAAGTAGGGAATCCCGAAACCCGATTAAAACAAATCGTATGTTGATAATCCGTTGTATCATGACCAATCACCATTGTCACGGATTCCTCCTTATGAAGTGAGCCATCATCATATTCAAGTCGCCCAGTAACTCCACCCGAGAAAAAACTAAGCATCAAACTCTCTGGAAAAAGATGCCCCGTCGAACCATCCATTAAATCAGGCGAATTATCTTCATTAAAATCAATCGTTTCAATCTCAGAATTGAGCAGCGTCACAACCGGAGTTTCTTCTGTATAGTCCGTATCATTGCTATAACAACGCAGCTGATAAACAACGGGGTCTGCATTTGTATCAATCGATACAGCCCAACGCACCGAAATCGATTCATCATTACAAAACTTATTCGTCAAAGCCGCATTCCGAGCATCCAAAATAGTATCAAATAGGGCTTGCCCTGCATTTCGATAGTCATCTCTCTCTTTAAGTCGCCAATATTCAGGCGCAGCAATACTCGCCACAATCCCCAAAATAGTAATAGTGGTTAAAATCTCAATAATCGTAAAGCCTCGACCTTTAAGCATCAAAAACTATTGTATCCAAAAGAGACCGCAATACAATCTCGCTCGCATGGACATCCGAAACTTCTGTATTATCGCTCACATTGATCACGGCAAATCAACGCTGGCAGATCGTTTTTTAGAAACCACTGGGACGCTCGATAAGCGTTCTATGAAAACCGGGCAGATGCTCGACACCATGGATTTAGAGCAAGAACGTGGTATTACCATTAAATTGCAACCAGTCCGAATGAAATGGAAAGGCGCACAATTAAATTTAATTGATACCCCCGGCCACGTAGATTTCAGTTATGAAGTTTCGCGAAGTTTAGCCGCTTGTGAAGGGGCCGTTTTAGTCGTAGATGCCACCCAAGGGATTGAAGCCCAGACCCTGGCCAATGTATTTTTAGCCATGGAACAAGGGTTAACCATTATTCCGGTTTTAAATAAAATTGATCTCCCTGCCGCTGAACCAGAAAAACGAGCCGAAGAAATTGAAAACGTACTGGGTTTTCCCGCCGAAGACATTTTAACGGTCTCCGCCAAAGATGGCACAAACGTCGATAAATTACTCGATGCCATTGTAGCACAAATTCCGGAACCCAGCGGAAACCAAATTTTTGAAAACGAAGAAGTTTTTGCCGATAAAGGCGAAACTAAAGCGCTTGTTTTTGATTCTACTTTCGACCCTTATCGAGGCGTCGTAAGTTCGGTCCGAGTGTTTGCTGGTCAAATTAACAAAGGCGACAAACTGCAGTTACTTCGTACCAATCGAACCATTGAAGCCCTTGAAGTCGGCTTCTTAAATCCCAAATATTCACCGACTGATTCTTTAAATTTAGGAGAAGTAGGCTACATAGTCACTGGACTTAAAAATGTGGTCGATGCTCGAGTCGGGGAAACGTTTTATAAAGGAAAAAACTCAAAAGACGCTCTGCCACTACCGGGTTATTCTGAAGTAACACCGTTTGTGTACGCGGGTGTTTACCCAACGTCTGGCGATGATTTTGCTTTACTCCGCAAAGCCTTAGAAAAACTATCACTCAACGATGCCTCATTACAATACGAACCAGAACATTCTGGTGCTCTTGGACATGGTTTTCGGGTCGGATTTTTAGGTTTATTACACCTCGATATTGTACAAGAACGACTCGAACGAGAGTTTGACTTAGACATTCTGGTGACCGCTCCGTCCGTTTCTTACGAAATTGTTTTAAACGATGGCTCGGTAAAAATGGTGGCAAATCCATCAGACCTTCCCGATGCCGGAGCTTACACTGAGATCCGCGAACCGTGGATGAAAATTAATGTGCTATGCCCTGCCAATCAAGTCGGCGGCGTTATTAAACTGTGTACCGACCGACGCGGCTTACACCAGAATATGCAATACACCGCTGAAGACCGAGTAGAACTAACCTTTGAAATCCCACTAGCTTCCATCGTGACCGACTTTTACGATGATTTAAAGTCTATCAGTTCCGGGTACGCCTCAATGAGTTATGAAAACATTGGCCTCCGCCCCGGCGCGTTGAACCGTTTAGATATTTTATTGGCGGGAGATAAAGTCGATGCCCTGCCAAATTGTACATAAAGATGACGCCTATCATGTCGGGCTAAAGTGGTGTGAAAAATTAAAAGAAATTATTCCTAAAGCCCAGTTCGCCATTGCTATTCAAGCCGCGGTAGGCGCTAAAATTATCGCACGCGAAACAATTTCAGCCATGCGAAAAGACGTAACCGCAGGGCTTTATGGCGGCGATGTCAGTCGGAAAAAGAAACTTTTGAAAAAACAAAAAGAAGGAAAAAAACGGCTCAAACAATTTGGGACGGTGACGATTCCGCAAGAAGCCTTTTTTGCCATGATGAAAAAATAACTTCAAATAAGGCTAAGAGCGTGGTATAATACGCTAATGGAAACGCCTTCTGACATATTGCTCGAAGCCATCGACCCGATTCGAACCGCCCCGTTCGAACCAGGCGATTTAAGGCGACTTGAAGAAATTGAAGCCGTAACAACTCTTTTTAGTCGTGAACTTTTATCGCAAAAAAAACAAAACCGCCTTTAAACTGTTACGCTTATAAATTTTTTGGTCTTCCCCAAAACAGACCTTTAAAAATAAAACTACCGCCTCATGAAAAAAGTTTTTCACTCCCAGCTTCAAACTACATCTCGGTATGTTTATAACGCCGAAGGCTCCTCGAACCTATTTTCAGATCTACCATTACAGCCCGTTCCACACTCAGACAAAGTTCAGAATCCAGAAGAACCACTCACTCAAGCGGACCTAAAGATCAATCAGCCCGACTTACTCATTGAAACAGGCGCTATTGCCCCCGAAGTCGCCACCGAAGCGGACTTAAAAGCCCGCATAAATAAAATTGAAAGCTTAATTACGGCGCTTCGAGAGTGTGAAAACGCCGAAAAACATAACCTAGATAGCTACCGGAAATTGACATTAAGTCCGTTAGTCATCGAAGCCCGAAGCATTGGTGCGTTAACATTAAGAACCGAGCAAAACTTATTAACAACCAGGCTCAAAAGTATGGACGTCATTGAAGACTCTATGTAATTTAAACTTTACAGATTCGGCCCTAACTCCTTAGAATAAGGTAAAATTTAATCCAAAACCTCATGGGCCCCATTATTAGTATCTTAGTTTTCTTTGTTATTTTAGTCTTGGCAATGCTACGCCAAATTAATCAATATGAACGTGGCGTTATGTTTACCCTTGGACGTTTTACCGGCATTAAAGAACCAGGTTGGCGCATTGTGGTACCAGTTTTTCAAAGCCTTACCAAAGTGGATATCAGAACCAAGGCCGTTGATGTACCTGACCAAGAAGCGATCACAAAAGATAATATTCCCGTTAAAATTAATGCTGTGGTGTATTATAAAATTCAAGACGCTGGTAAAGCCATCCTAGAAGTAGAAAACTTTTTTTGGGCGACCTCTCAAGTAGCGCAAACTACTATGCGGAACGCCGTTGGGGAAGTAACCCTTGATGAGTTATTACAAAACCGAGCTGAAATTGCCGATCGAATTAAAATTGCGGTCGATAAAACAACCGACCCGTGGGGCATTGATGTTGAATCAGTAGAACTGAAAGACGTGATTATTCCCGAAAACCTAAAACGAACCATTTCTAAAGAAGCAGAAGCCGAACGAGAAAAAAGATCGGTTATTATTAAAGCCGAAGGAGAAAAAATTGCCGCCCGTAATATTACTGATGCCGCTGCAATGCTGGCTGAAGCTCCAGGAGCGCTGCATCTAAGAACGTTGCAATCTATTAATGATTTAAGTTCAGATCAATCAAACACCACTATCTGGATGGTGCCCGTTGAAGGTTTTGCCGCCCTACGTGGAATGGCTGAAAAACTAGGCGTTAAACCAGACAACATTACAAAAGTGAAATAATTTAACGCTTAATGAGCGCGAACCTCAAAAGGCCTACCAACTTTCTGGTAGGCCATTTTTATAACTTAACGAAATCGCTTTTTTCTGCTATAATACGATGATGAACGAACTCTTTAATTTTTTGTCGCCAACCAATCCGTTGTATCAGCTAGTTTTAGGCGCCGCTCTAGGCGCTTTTGTTGGTCTTCGCCGTGAAATAGACAACAAAACCAAAAAGCACGACGTGTTTATGGGGTTTCGCACCATGGCCCTGATGTCGACTTTAGGAGTGATCTCAACGTTATTCGAACCTATGCCGTATCTACCTGCGGTTTGTTTTTCAGGATTACTGGTGTTTTTAGCGATTGCTTATGCCAATGGAGCGTTAAAACTAAAGCTCGTTGGACTTACTTCAGAAATATCGGCCCTCATTATGTTTTGGATTGGAGTGTTGATTGGTTATGAACAACAAGTATTAGCTATTATTTTGACCATTTTTATTGGCGGCCTAAACGCCTTTAAAGACGATTTACACCGCTTTGCCGGGACTATTAACGACAAAGAATGGATTGGAGCGCTGCAGCTATTAATTGTTTCTGGCGCTATACTACCGTTTTTACCACGCGAACCGATTGACCCGTTTGGCATGATTGTGCCGTTCAACATATGGTTTCTGGTTATTATGATCTCGGCCATTGGCTTTATGGGCTATTTTTTAACTAAATATATTGGCGTTAAACGCAGTGTCGCTTTAACCGCTTTTTTAGGCTCAATTGTTTCTAGTACGGCGGTTACCACGTCCATGGCCGATCAATCAAAACGGGCTAATCTCACTGGTATTTTTACCGTGGGAGTCTTAGTCGCCGTAGCGACCATGCAAATACGAGTCGCTATTGAAATAGTGGCTTGGGGCACCCCAGAAATGACCAAAGCCTTAATTGTGATTCCTTTAAGTATGGCCGTGGCCGCCACCACTATGGCCGGCTATTTTTTCTGGAAAACCAACAAAAAACATAAATTTACAAAACCAGATACAAACACCCCTCAAGCCAATGTGAACTTACAAAGCCCGTTTGAACTCGGTCCAGCTTTGAAGTTTGGCGGGGTATTTGTGCTCGTTTTGCTCGCCCTTGCCTTTGGGCAAAAATACTTTGGCGACTCTGGCGTCTACGCCGCAGCTTTTTTCTCTGGGTTTGTGGATGTGGATGCCATCGTGTTATCCAGCCTAGAATCCGTTAAGCTCGGTGAAATGGACCCCGTTCTGGCCGAACGCGCTATTTTAATTGCTGTGGCGGTAAACAACCTGGTTAAAATTTTATATGTGGCCGTTTTAGGCAATCGAAAAATGGTGAGTAAAGTAGCTGTCGGAATTGTTGTAACCACGATGGTTGGCGTTTTAACGTGGTTCATATGGTAGAAAAAAAACGCTTAGAATCAGCGTTCTCTCTAGAACACTACCCCAGCAACCAAGACGTCTCGACCGAAATAAAAGACTTCTTCAAAAAACACTGGATTGATAAGCAAGAAACACTTGAAAAAAACCAAGATCCCTTTGGCCTTTTAAAAAGGCTTGAAGTTTTGGTGATTAGAGAAGATTTGCAGATCGCCGCGTTAAGAGTGTTTAGTCTAAGTGGCTCCACTTCGACCAGTATCACCGCACCTGAGAAAAGAAGGCAGGGACTTGGAACTCTCCTCATAAACAAATCGATTGAAATGGTTATAGCCCATAACCACCCACACGAACCAGTTATTAAAATATATCCCACTTCGAAAGAGGGAAAAAATCGAGCCGAGGCTGCCAAAGAAAAATTTCGAGACCAAGCGTACATACTTATAAGATCTTCTACTGGATTATAGAAAAACTTGATTCATAAAATTACAGAGCGTATATTAAAAAAGCTCTTTAGAGATTTTATTAAAACCCTGTAAGCGAACATCAATCGCGTAAGTCTTGTACTTGAGGGGCGGGAAGAACGTCTAATCTTAGATTATTAGAACCCGACGATTTTGAAGTTAGTTTGCTCGTCAGCAAAACAAATTAAGCTAAACGCCCGAGCTGGTACCGTCATTTTGACGCTCGCACAAATTTAAACCTTTGTGTGTTTTTTTATGACCAACCAATTCTTCTCGGCTGTCGATAATACCAAATCTGTGGACCAAACCGAACGCGACATGCTCGCTTTCTGGAAAAAATACGACACGTTTCAACGCTCAATCGACACTCGTAGTGCCGATAACGAGTTTGTTTTTCTAGACGGGCCACCGTTTGCCACTGGCTCCCCCCATTACGGTCACATTTTAGCCGGAACGACCAAAGATGCCGTGCCACGATATTGGACCATGAAAGGCTACCGCGTAAACCGAAAATTTGGTTGGGATTGCCACGGCGTACCGGTTGAATTTCAGGTAGAAAAAGAAAACCGCATTGGCGGTAAACCCGGCATTGAAGCCATGGGCGTGGGGCCGTTTAATGAACTGTGTCGCAGTATTGTGATGCGTTGTGCCGATGAATGGGAAGAAGTGGTACCGCGCATGGGCCGCTTTGTCGATTTCAAAAACGACTACAAAACCATGGATCCAGAATTTATGGAGTCAGTGTGGTGGGTGTTTAAAGAATTATGGAATAAAGGCCTTATTTACGAAGGCCACAAAGTCGTACCTTATAGCCCTAAACTAGGGAGTCCGCTTTCAAACTTTGAAGCCAATCTGAATTATAAAGATATAGACGACCCGGCCGTAACCGTGAAATTTGAAGTGCTAGATGAACTTGTCGCTAAACCTGTTTCTGACAAAAAGACCTACTTTTTAGCCTGGACCACCACGCCGTGGACCTTGCCTTCAAACTGTGGGCTTGGGTTTGGTAAAAATCACCAATACATTTTACTGGAACACGAAGGCGCTTATTACTGGGTCGCCGAAGACGCGGCCACGCGGTATTTTCCAGAAGATTTTGAAGTACTAGACCGCAAACAAGGCAAAGACTTTTTAAATGTCGCGTACAAACCCTTATTTGATTTTTACGCCGACACCGAAGAAAAACGATTTATCTGTATTCATGATCACGGTGACTACGTATCGACCGAAGCCGGAACCGGAATCGTACACTTTGCCCCTTTTTACGGAGCCGAAGATGACGAACTGTGTAAAGAATTTGGAATTAATGGTATCAGCGCTATTGATGAAAATGGGTACTTTGGCCCCGATACACCACCACTAGAAGGAATGTATTTCCGCGCGGATGAAGAAGTTGAAGGCTCAAAAGAAAGCAATGCCAACACTTGGGTGATGCAGGCCTTAAAAGAAAAAGACTTACTGTTTAAACGCGAACAAATTCGGCACAGTTACCCGCATTGTTGGCGGACTGACTGCGCGTTGATGTACCGCGGTATTACCACCTGGTTTGTAAAAGTCAGCGCTATTAAAGAGCGTATGATTGAACTCAATCAAGAAATCAATTGGACGCCAAGCCACTTAAAAGACGGCCGCTTTGGAAAACTACTCGAAGGCGCGCCCGATTGGGCTATTTCACGAAACCGTTACTGGGGAACACCGCTGCCTATTTGGCGGTGTCAAAATGCAGATTGTGCTCACATTGAAGTTATAGGTTCTCGAGAAGATCTCAAAAACAAAGCCAAAACGGAAGTCACCGATTTACATAAACACTTTGTGGATGACATGACGTGGCAATGTGAAAAATGCTCAGGCGAAATGAAACGGATTGAAGAAGTATTAGACTGCTGGTTTGAAAGTGGATCTATGCCCTACGCCTCAGTACACTACCCGTTTAGTGGGAAAGAGTTTAAAACCGCTGATTTTATTTCTGAAAACATGGACCAAACTCGCGGTTGGTTTTACACCCTGCATGTACTCGGCACGGCATTGCTCGATAAACCGGTCTTTAAAAACGTGACTTGTGGTGGGATTGTCTTGGCTGAAGACGGCCAAAAAATGTCGAAATCTAAAAAGAACTACCCCGACCCAAATTTAATTTTTGAAAAATATGGGGCTGATGCCATGCGTTTTTACTTAATGCAGTCACCCGTAGCCACGAAAGGCGAAAACCTTAAATTTAGTGAGCAAGAAGTACAAGAAGTGCTAAAAAATCTAATTTTACCGCTTAAAAACGCCTACCAGTTCTTATCCCTGTACGCCAACATTGATGGCTGGAGCCCCACTAAGTTTAGCCTTATTCGCCACGGTGAAGCCGACCATAACGTAGAGGGCCTCTATTCTTGTAAAATTGAAAACGCCCATCATTTAACCGAAAAAGGTATAAAAGAAGCCAAACAGGCTGGAACGGAACTAAGTCCTTTCGACCAAATCTATGCCTCGCCGCTCGTTCGCACCCAAGAAACCGCGGCCATACTAAAATCAGAACAGTCTTTTACGGGTGACATTCAAACCGAAGATCGACTCCGTGAAGTAAATTTTGGCGAACTAGATGGTCAAAAATACGTGCCCGTTAAAGACCGACTCAATAATGCCAGCACCGAAGATTTAGCCAGTATTCAAGCCCGAACCAACGAAGTCTTAGAAGAACTCGCGGCTCGTCACCCAGGCCAACACGTGGCTTTGGTTAGTCACGGCGGCGCCATTCGCAGCCTACAAACGGGTTACTATGGTTTAACCAAGCAAGAAGAACATTTAGCGTATCCGTCGGTTTCTACTGGCCAAGCTCTAACTTTTTTCCGACTCCCAGAAAGCGAAAACGAGCTCGACCAATGGATTTTATCAGAACTCCAAACACTTATTAAAGCCTACAAAAACGCCTTTGATAAATACGACACCGAAACCGTTTGTCGTTTATTGCCACCGTTTGTTGATAAACTCAACAACTGGTACTTACGCCGAAATCGAAAACGTTTTTGGGCTGAAGGTTTGGACACCGACAAACAAGCGGGATACGCCACCTTGCACTACACACTCTTTACGATGAGTAAATTGCTGGCCCCAATTTGTCCGTTCTTTGCCGAATGGTTATACCAAAACGTCAGTGGGGAACCACAACGGTCAGTGCATCTAGATTATGTTCCATTTATACGAGAAGAAATTATTAACCCAGAACTAGAAGACCGCGTGAGTGTAGCGCGAGAAATCGTGAGTTTAGCGGCCAGTATCCGGAGTCGAGCCGGCGTAAAACTACGTCAGCCATTGGCTAAATTACAGTTCGCATTAAACACAGATGTCGAGGTAGATTTAGATTTAGTTGCCAGCGAAGCCAATGTTAAAGCGGTAGAAAAACTCGAAACAGTAGCAGGACTAGCCACCCCTATTATTAAAGTTGATGCGCGAAAAGTTGGTAAAAAATACGGTAAAAAAGTACAAGACTTAATTAAAGCCGGAAAAGCCGGTGAATTCACTCTTAATCCCGATGGAACGGTAAACATTGTAGGGGAAGTACTAGAACCAGGGGAATACGAAACCGCCTTTCTGACCGAAGAAGGCAGCGAAGCTGACAGCACGCCGCGCACTGTCGTTATTTTAGACACTGAACTTAATCCTGAACTCGAACGAGAAGGCGAAGCCCGTGAAATTATTCGTGCCATTCAAGACTTAAGAAAATCCAGTGGTTTTGAAGTCAGCGACCATATAAACGTTACCTACCAGACTGAAAGTGAAAACTTGGCTCAAGCACTTAACACCTTTAAAGACCAAATTTCGGGTGAAGTTTTAGCCACTTCAATCGAAGCCGGAACAGGCGAACATACCATAACCATCGAGGACCAAACCCTAAAATTGAGTCTTACTAAGGCCTAAAACATGAAACCAAAAGTTTCTCTTATTACCCTCGGCGTCGACGATTTACAACAATCAAGACGCTTCTATCAAACCCTTGGCTTTGAGCTGGCGGTCGAAGAAAATACCGACAAAGTGGTTTTCTTCCACCTCAGCACCCCAGGCGTTTTATTTGGACTCTTTCCACGCGCAGAACTCGCCAAAGACGCGCAAATACCAAACGACGGCCAAGGGTTTTCTGGTTTTAGCTTAGCCCACAACGTTGGCAGCCCAGAAGCCGTAGACCAAACTTTAGCCGAAGCCGTCGCGGCGGGAGCCCAACTCGTCAAAGCCGGTGAAAAAGTGTTTTGGGGTGGGTATTCTGGTTACTTTAAAGATCCTTCGGGTTTTTTATGGGAAGTCGCTCACAACCCCTTTATGGATTTAACTTAGTCACTAAAGTTCGAACTCTAAGCTCAAATACATTCATAGAATTCAAACGTAACAACACAGTCTATGCCTACAAGAAAAGATATCCAAACCTACTTAGAAAAGCTTGAAATAAACTTTGAGCCAATGACGCACAAACCTTTTCACAACGTGGAAGCAACTTTAGGCGAGTACGAAAAAATGGGGATTCCTGAAAATAAAAGTTTGTTTTTACGAGACGAAAAAAAGAGACGCTTTTTTTTAGTCGTAATCGCCGGCGAAAAACGGGCCGATTTAAAAAGTTTAGCCGAACGATTCGGCGAAAAACGTCTCAGCTTTGCTTCCGAAAAAACGTTAGCCGAAAAACTACAAACCACGCCTGGCTCGGTCTCGCCGTTTGGTTTAATAAGTCCCAACGCCCACGAAATTGAAGTTTTGTTTGATCAGGCTTTACTCCAAGGCTCGCATATTGGTTTTCATCCAAACCAAAATACCCAAACCTGGAAAATGAAAACCGAAGACTTTAAAACTTTCCTCCAATCGCTCCCTCAAACCATAACCCAAGACACCCTATGATTCTCCAAAACCATTTTTATGTCATGCGACACGGCGAATCGATCAACAACGTGCTGGGCATTGAGTCTTGCCGCCTAGAAACACAAATTCGTTACGCTTTAACCGATGAAGGCAAAGAGCAGGTAAATCAGACCGCCCAAGCCGCCCCAAAGTTTGATGCCATTTATTCGTCGCCTTTTCGGCGCACCATTGAAACCGCCCAAATTATGGCCGCTAGGCATAACCTTGAACCCGATATAGAGTTTTTATTGCACGAATTTAAACTCCCTTCAGAACTAGACGAACAACCCTACGAAATCGCCGAAGCTATTATTCATGCCCCAGACACCGATTTAAACCGCGAACCCATTGGCGACAGTGAAACTTTTGACGCGATGCATGAACGCCTTAAAAACACCCTTTTAGCGCTTGATACAAAACACGAAAACCAAACCATTTTACTGGTCACTCATGGCTCGCCCGTTGAAGCCTTTATACAAATTATGAAGAACCAAAACACCGGTTTTGGCCCCTTTGAAGATCTGCCCAAAAATGCAGAACTCATCCACCTTAACTCGCTTAATTTAATCGCATGAATTTCCCCCAAACGGTTGCCGAAGTAAAAAAAAATCTCAGAGAACTTTTTCCCGAAACACCCTTGCAACGCAATGATATGCTTTCAGAAAGATATGAGGCTGAAATTTATTTAAAACGAGAAGACTTAAGCCCCGTACGAAGTTATAAAATTCGTGGAGCCTATAATTTAATTTCTAAAATTCTAGCCACGGGGGAATCGCGCCCATTTGTGTGTGCTTCTGCCGGAAATCACGCCCAAGGTTTTGCGTACGCCTGCGCGCATTTTAAAGTGCCAGGAACAGTTTTTATGCCCGTCACCACCCCCCAACAAAAAATTGATAAAACCCGCGTTTTTGGCGGAGAGTTTATTACCATAAAGCTCATTGGAGATATTTTTGACGCCGCTTACAGCGCCGCTCAAGAATTTTGTGAAAGTGAAAACGGCGTTATGGTCCCGCCCTTTGATCATCCGCAAATCATTGAAGGACAGGCGACCGTTGGGGCTGAAATTTTAGAACAACTAACAACCCCGATCGACGTGGTTATTATGCCCGTAGGCGGTGGTGGCCTTTCGGGTGGGGTATCGGAGTATTTTAAAACCGAGTCGCCAAAAACCACGCTCATTTGCTGCGAACCAGCTGGCGCCCCAAGCCTAAAAGATAATTTAGAAAATCATCAACATCGCAAAATCGATCACATCAATTCTTTTGTCGACGGCGCAGCCGTCGCGCTAATCGGAAAACATAACTACGAAAAACTAAGCCAAAATATAACCGAGCCGGTTGAACTTATTCCAGAAGACCGTTTATGTTCCACTTTACT
>CAJQJI010000054.1 GCA_905478675.1 Candidatus Altimarinota bacterium | reverse complement strand
ACAAATTAATCTTAATTGGAGTGCCATAGAACCCGTCACCTCATTACCAGCATTAGAAGGGTTGCAAGTCCCGAGTCAAGACGAAGTATTTGAACGTCTAAATCGAGCTCCATTCCCTACAGAAGTCGTAGCAAAAGAGGCTTCACATATGGCACAAAGACTCCAATTCGTATTAGATACCCCTGAACGTAGAGCCTTATTTGAACAACTAAGAAATAACCCAGACTATCGCCACGACATCGCACTACTCGGCATTATAGAATCCAATTTAGATTCTAGCGCTATTTCTCATTCTGGGGCTATGGGCCCACTGCAAGACATGGGCGGCCTACAAGGTGCTTTTGGCGATCCTGATACGATTGATCACCTGGCCAGAACGGACTTATTACCACAAATTGATCAGCCTGTTTACAACCAAATTATAAGTAAACTAAAACAAGGTATTCGTATGCAGCGTGGCACATTACTAGAATTTTTGATAGCCGAAAGAGATGGAGACACTGATTTCTGGCAAGAATTTATAACCAAACAACAGCAAAAACTAACGACGCCAGAATCTGCCGCCCAAATCGCTGATCTGTATTTAGATGACTTAGTCTCTAAAGCCATGAATTTGTTACCTATAAATAATGACCCGCTTGAAGCCCTTAATTTTGCCGTCATGTCTTACAATTTAGGCATGGGACACTTGCATACCTTACGACGACTTATGACCCAAAATGGTATAGAAACCTTTAATACTTATACGGTTTTAAATTTTATTGACCGATCTGATTTTCGACAAATCTTAAGAGATCATAATTTAGGACGCTTACATAACAATTATCAAGAAGCCAAAAGCTACTTAGCTCGCTATATTGCGCTACAAGAAATTCTGCATCACAACCAACTTACCACTTCGGATTCCACATTAGGATAATCACCGCCAACAAGATAACGCCACCCGCGGCGTATTGAACTGTGGACAATCTTTCATCAAACAAGAAACGCCCCGCCATTAAACTTAAAATTATTGCAATCGGCGGCATCACCAACAAGGCTAATGATAAAGACGTTTCACGAATTGAATAAAAGGCTGCCGCCCCGCCAAGAGTGTATAACCCTAAACCAAGCCCAAAGTACCACCAGTTATTATTTGTCGCCCAAATTTTTCCGAGGATATCGCCGCCAACATAGAGCACCGTTGAAGCCACTACGTACAGTAAAAACATTACTCAATTGAATCGGCCATGCTCCATAAGGCGTCTCTAAATTCAAGGGGGCCGGTAAGCTCAATCACCGACTCGTCATTTCTTTTTTTAATCAACGTTACCCCACTGCTCGTAATGAGTTCTGTCGTCCCTTCGGCGGGTTGATCTTTTGGTAAAACGCGAATCCACATTTTCACATCATCCGTTCCATTGACTTCACTATCGGCGACACCAAACGATCCCAGCGTGCCAGATAAAGCTCCAAAACTTCGGTACCAAAATCCATAAGGCACTTTGAAAGAAAGATTTAAACTACTGCTCTCATAAACGTACGCCCGTTCATCAATTAGGTTTTCATAATCAGAGTTTGCGACTACCTCAGGCACTTCAGACTCTTCGCTCTCAGGTGATTCTTCGGTTGTTTCTTCGGGCTCTATGGCCTCGGCTTCCTCCGCTTCGTCTTTGTCACTTGAAAGTAAGCCACTAATTAAACCTTTCGCTTTATCAACGGCCGACGCTTCTTCTGTCGTTTCCGCTTCGGCCTCCGTTTCTAGTGCCGCCTCAGCCGCTTTCGCCGCTTCTGCTTCAGCTAACTTTTGGCTTTCAGCTTCGGCTTTTGCTTTTTGTTCGGCAATAACCACCTCTTGCACGGCGGCTTCCCCTTCTACAAAAGACTGTAAAACATCAAACACGGCTTTTTTGGTTTCAAAATCATCAAAGAAATACGTGGCGGTAAAGACATATTTTTTATTTTCAATATTAGAATACAAGGTAATAATTTCACGCTCTTTCCCATTAGCATCTGTTTCACTAACTTTCGTTCCACTAAAGCCATTCATAGCAATATTAGCCGTAATATCCCCTTCTTCTGGTGAATATTCTTCAACTGAAAAAGTTAAAAATACGCGTCGGGCTGGATCTTCTTTATTTAAAAAGTACGCCACACCGTTTGGCGCTAAACTATATTCCCAATTACTGGGGACTAACATCGTAAACTTCTTCGTACTAAAACGTTCAGGCCCCGTTTCCTCTTCATTTTTAACGGCTAACACTGCTACTTTAATGCCTTCTACCCAAAAAATTTGGCGCATCTTTTCGTTTCGCCATACGCCTTCAAGTAGGACATCCTGACCTTCAAACTCGGCCAACTGTACTAAATCAGACGCTAAATACCCTACCAACTTCCCATCTCGCTCCAAACGGTGCGTGGCTCGAGTTGAAACTGAAACCGAAAACGGAAACAATTTGCCTTCAATCGTTTCTAAATGCTCTTCTGGTAACCGTTCAAATGGATCTTCCTGCTCGGGCAGAACACACGCCGTAAGGGTTAAAAGTGCTGCCACAAGACCGAAGAAGAAGGTTTTTTTCATAGTAATTTAAAGTTTAAACCATTGACCATTATTAAAATTCTTACTTAAAAATCAAATAAGAACAAATATTTTGTACATTAAAGAAAAGGTTCTTTTATAAAACGTATGAGATCTTTTTTTTGTGACAAAAATAGGTGATTAAAATCCCTAAATATTTTTCTCCCCCATCACCGCTTCGGTTTCTAATTCAACCTCAAGTACCGTACGCCCCACTTCTGAAATTTTTTGGGTCCACCATAAAGACATTGAAGCTAGTACAAAAACTAAAATAAACACCACACTTACCGAGGAAACTAAATACAAAAGAAAGGCTACCACCGCAAAAGTAAACAAGTACACGTTCTGCGCTAAGAAAAGCCGAATATGAGCTCTTTCTAACGTATTCCCGGCATGAATCCATTTATAGAACTGCATATCATAGGGCACTTTCATTGTTTGGTCATTCACCTTATTAAGGCTATCAATAATCCCAATCGTTAAGGGTTCCCACCACACCCCTCGAATAAAATTCAAAATAATGGAGCGGTAGGCCCCTTGCCGTAAAGTTTTCTCAG
>CAJQJI010000053.1 GCA_905478675.1 Candidatus Altimarinota bacterium | reverse complement strand
CGCCACCGCCTTAGCCGAAAAAGAAGGCTTTGAGTTTGTGCTCTTTGCCGGGGCCGTACCAATGGTTTTAGTCGAGGCCGTGACAGGCCCAATTTGGGCCGAAGACAGCTTGTCTATGAGTGAATTTAAACGGTACCGCCGCTGGTTTAAACAAGCTAAATTAAAAGCGCAGGCGGGGGCGATTGAAACACTGCGAAAGGTTAAAAGTGAGACGGAGCTCGATATTATGCGCGCCGCGCAAGCGCACGTTGATGCGGCACTAGTGCCGTTTTTAAAATCTAACTTAAAAGCCGGTGTTACCGAAGCGCAACTAAAATTCAAACTCGATCAAGCCCTACAAGCCGAAGGCCGCTATGGCTTAAGTTTTGAGAGCATTGTGGGCTTTAGCGCCGGCAGTGCCTTGCCGCACTACGAGTCGGCTGATCGTGCCTTAAAACCAGGCGACAATATTTTAATTGATTGCGGCGTGATTGATCGACGGTACTGTTCCGATATGACGCGAAACTTTGTTTTTGGCGCTAGTTCTGAAGGGTATAAAAAAGATTATGCAAAGCTATTGCAGGTTCAATCTGAGGCCTTAAAAAAAGTAAAATCTGGCGTGAAAGCAAAATCACTTGATGCTTTTTGTCGGAAAGGTTTGGGGGACTTGGCGGCGCTGTTTGTGCACTCTTTAGGGCACGGCGTTGGGCTAGAAATTCATGAAGCTCCAACCTTGTCGGCTGGCAGTAAAGACGTGTTGCAAACCGGTGAAGTCGTAACCATTGAACCGGGTATTTATAGGCCTGGGGAATACGGTATCCGCCTTGAGGACACCACCATTGTGCTGGATGACGGGAATGAAGTTCTGACAAAAACCACGAAAGATTTATTAAGTTTTAATGAAGACGGGCCGGTGCAAATTTTGTTGGCCGCGGCATAGTAGCGCGTGATGAAACACGTGCCGTACTTGTTGGCTTTGCACCGACGCTTAAATTTAACGCGTCGCCGTTATGAAAAATTAAACACCTTTTTTGAGGGGGACTGGCAAAAAGTCTACCAAGCCCGCTTAGCCGATTGGCAACAAACGGGGCTTGATAAAGGAACGCTTGAAAAGTTTTTTTCGAGTAAAGAAACGAAGTCTCCCAGCCAAGAATATGATTTATTGCAGGCGGCTGGTGCTCAGGTTATTACTTGTGAAAATGAGGGGTATCCTGATTTATGGCACAATGTGGCACAATCGCCAGGGGTATTTTTTTGTAAGGGCGATGGGGAAAACTTAAACCAAAAAACTATCGCCGTGGTGGGGGCTCGAAAAATCACCGATTATGGGCGTCAGGTTTTGCAGAAAGTTTTACGACCTGTTTTTGAAAAACGTCTAACGGTGGTGTCGGGTTTAGCCTACGGCGTTGATGCCGCCGCGCACCAACTGGCTTTAACGTGCGAGGCCCCAACGGTAGCCATTCTGGGCAATGGCATTAATGAAATTTATCCAAAGAATAACGCCCCGTTGGGCGAAAAAATATTAGCCGCAGGGGGCACTATTGTGTCTGAATATTTACCGGAAACCGAAGCGCGCCCAGAATATTTTCCTCAAAGAAACCGCTTAGTGGCCGGACTCGCGCAAGCAACGGTGGTGGTAGAAGGGGCTTTGAAATCGGGAAGTTTAATTACCGCCCGCCTAGCGAATGATTTTGGGCGTGAAGTTTGGGCGGTACCCGGGGATATTTTTAGAAGTAATTCGGCGGGGTGTAACCAACTTGTTTTACAAGGTGAAGCGGCCCCATTACTTGAGGCCAAAGGTTTACTAGAAAGCTTGAATCTAGATAAAACCACTTTATTGCAAAAAATAGATTTAAGCTTATTTGAGAGGCAATTAGTGAAAATTTTAAAACAAAAAAATCATTGGGATATCGAAGATTTTACGGCTCAGTTTTCAGTGCCAGCGGCTGAAATTAGTAGCGGTTTAACCATGCTGGAATTAAAAGGCGTCTTAAAAAATACGGGACAAATTATTTATTTAGCTTAGGAATAATTTGATTTTTTGTCAAAAAAAAGGTAGTTAGTAACAGATGAAGAAGCTGTCTTCTAAAAAAATTTTAACCTTGTCTGAGAGCTTACTTTGGGATGAGTGCTGTCAGGATTTTACCAATGTTGCCAGTGAGCGGGCGATACATTATTACCAAGGCCTGTTTGACGATTTTTTAAATACAAGACGCTCGTCCTCAGTGGCGACGGTGAAAAATAGGCAAGAAGAGGAGGCTACAGATGAAAATTATACGCAGCGGGAAAACTGGGATTATGGAAGTCTCGATGATATTGCGTTAGATGTAGATAATTTTGATGCCTTGGAAAAAGCGTTTGAATCTTTTTTAAAAAAACGTGAGAAATGGGCGTATTATGCCGCTTGTTTAAAGGATCCAAGCTTAGGTCAACCATTATATTTTGAGGCCGTAGATGAAAGTTATAATGAAACTTTTTCTGGGCTCTCGGAGGCGAACAAGGAAGGAATTAAGATTTTAAAATTAGAAATTCAAGATCGAGATAGGTTTGCCTGCAATGATATTCAGTTTGCTTTTATTATTGCTCATTTGAAAGGACTTGAGGGGCAATATAAAAAATTGTCGGACGCTGAGAAGGTTGATTTTCAGTGGTGGAAGAGTGTGCCAAGAACGATGACGCAGACGTCTCCGGCCGATCTAAGAAATTTATTTAGAGCGGGGTTAACGGATTTTGGACCCGCTTTTTTAGCGCATTTCCTGAATGCCGACACCAGACGTAAGTTATTAAATGATTTAGCGTTAGAGGTGGATGAATCAGAGGCTCCAGAAGAGGAGCTAATTGATGTTCGAATCTGGGATCACTTGCTACGAGTAAAATGGTACTTAGATAAATTTAAGCTCCCGTCGATGCACCAAGACATCATTTTTAAAGTGATTTTAAAAATGGAGCCCCCCTACCGTGACCGCATGCGGGCGAAAGAAGTGAGTGAGAGTGATCCTTCTCGTCCAGAGCCACATTTTAGTCATTTTTTAAGAGTCCTTCGAATTGGGCTGGGCCTTATTGATGCCGTTCGCAAACAAAATTATGGCCTTAGTGGCGACTTAGCCCATATGTATGATGATTTATACACCGATAAGAGTCAGAAAGAGCTAGATGCGGACGGGGTTTTGACTTATTGCTTAGAATTACTGACGCATGATTTAGAAGAAGATTTTGAAATTACTAAAATCAAGAATCAGGCCGAAGTGAAAGCTTTTTTAAGTAAGGCGGTTCGTTCGGATTACCCACAGAAAGAACCGCTGATTGATCGCGTAGCGGCTTCGTCTCATGCGCTTAATTCTAAAAATTACGACTCGCGCGAACAAGTTTTAAGAACTCTTCGTAGTGATGTTCGTCTCGCTCGGATTAAATTACCCGATATGATGCAGAATCACAGCTCGCCTTACACCACAAAAGTCGACAAGCTGCGGATGTATTCAGATCGGTTTTTACTAAAATATTGCCGACAAGGCCTGCTTCAGGTCGCTCCAGACCGGTTACTTATATCTTCGCTGGCGCAAAATCCAGCGTTACTTGAAGCCGGGGTGGTTTGGCCCAAAGTGCATCAGGTATTGATGGCCAATTACCACACCGATGATATGCAGAAATTAGCCGATGAATTACAGATTCCTGTGGCTCAAACAGAGGCTCAAATGTATTACTAAGCTAGCTAAATCGATTTAAGACGTTCATCAAAATTTGTTTTTTCTCGTCTAGGCTGTCTTGAGTGCGGGCTTCGAGCCGCAAAGCAATTTTTGGGGAGGTATTAGAACAGCGAATAATCGCCCATTCTTCGTTCCCAAAATCAAGGCGAATGCCGTCTAACGTGCTGGCTTCAGGAAACATCGTTAGTAGTTCCGCCGCCACTTTATCTAAAATGGCAAACTTTTGCTCATCGTCGACCGTCAGTCGTTCTGAGACTTCCAGCATTTCGTCCCACTCGGTAGTCACTGCGGCAATTAAGCTGGGGTTGGTTTCAATGGCTTGAATAAAGCGCAGGGTGGCCAGTAGGGCGTCATCGTGCCCGTAAAAGTTTTCGCCAAACATAAAGTGTCCTGATTGTTCGCCGCCCAGTAACGCGTGGTTATCGTGCATGGCGTGTTCAATGTGCGAGTGCCCGGTTTGTGATAAAATCACGTTCGCGCCTTGAGCCGTTAGTTTGGTAATCAGTAATTGCGAA
>CAJQJI010000052.1 GCA_905478675.1 Candidatus Altimarinota bacterium | reverse complement strand
CCATTCACGGTTTCCATAAAAGTTTCTGGAACAGACGGTTTAAGCAACTCGTATGTGTTTTTATTTTCGGCAGCCAATAATCTTTCACTCATTTTAAATTATTAAGAATCTTTGTTATTAAGCCAGGCATTTACAATATGGGCGTGAGTATCAAGCAGTTTATCGGCCCAATTAGCGACTGATAAATCTAACCAATCAACAGCCTGAGCATCGTCTCCGGCCATGGGTATTTGATTAAAATCAGCCGCAAGGTGATGATGTCGCGCTTCGGTTTCTACCCAAGCATTATCCGTATTACGGCTGCTATCAACGTAGCCTTGGTAGACCAGTTCAGCCTCACTCATGTCCACTTCTAAATGGGTTTCTTCTTGCAACTCTCGACCTAAAGCCGTCAACGTGTCTTCCCCATTATCCACAAACCCACCAGGGAAACCCCAGTGCCCACTTGGACGTTGAATAATAAGCAACTCAAGCGCGCCGGTTTCGGGGTTTAAACGAGTCACTAAATTATCAACCGCTAAGTTAACGCCCCATTTCCCCAATAAACCGCGCCCTTCAATCCCCGTTCTTCCCATCGGGTTCAAAGGTTTTCCTTCTTTGCTACGTTGAATAGTGCCTAAAAAACTTGGACGATTAAGCGCGCCTTCTTTCCAGTTTTCTGGATCCGCCCAACCTTTACCCGCTTCAAGCGCCTTCAAGTTGTTCATAAATTTTGTTCTATCATTACTAAGAACACTCGGCGCCACAAAATAAGGGGGCTTATAATCGGGCGCTGACACTTCCCAAAAAACTTGCTCATCGGCAACACGCTCACGGGCTGGGTAAATGTCGGGCTTAGTCGCACGAGCGTTTAAATGAAACGGGCCAAACGGCTTCACTGGATTCAACAACTGCGCCACCTGAAACTGGTAGTAGCGAGTCATTAAACCTAAAACACGTTCATCTATCATTTCAGACAAAGCGTCCGCTTGCGCCCCTTCCAATGCGGCTCGAACTTGAGTTCCAGAGAAAGGCAAAACCTCAGAACGGCCGGTTACAACCGTCTCAAAATCAGGTTGCATATAACTGACATCGGCCTCACTGCCGCCGTAAAAACAGAAATCTGTTTCCCGTTTATCCGCTTCAGCTTTTAAAGCGTTTTGCCACGCCTGCATGGTTTCATAAAAGTCCTGATCCCCTTCGGCTTGATCTGGCAAAGGCATAATTTCCACTTCCGGATAAAGCACTTGGGCTAAGTGCCGACGCTGCGGGTAAGTTAATGGATTTCGTTCATCAAACTTATTTGAAGAACCAATCATAATTAAACTATTTTCCGCCCCATGATTCGCCATCATCGTTTCAATCGTTCGTTGATGCCCCTTGTGCATCACCGGATTAAATCGGCCTAAACTGACACCAGTTGTAATTTTTTCCATTTTTTAAATAAGATTATCTAATTAAGCGCAACACTTGCTGAGTTGTAAGTTCTGTAATGTTTTTCGCTTCACACATTAAACGGGTACGTTCGGCTCCGTTTTGCTCGGCCCCATCTTCAGGCGCAAAGTTAATCGGTGCTACCGCGTCATTAACCATTAATGTCTGATAACCACGATCGGCCAACCCTTCCGCCATAGCGTCTACGCAGTAGCCGCCTGTGCAATGACCAAACACCGCAAATATCGCCTTACGCGTTCCGCCCAAACGCTGCACTAAACGTTCTATATAAGGTTCCGCTAATGGGTTTGAAAACGCCGAATAGACTTCTTTCTCAAAAAATACGCCCTTCCCTCCCATAACTTCGTCAAAAAACGAATCCGCATCGTAGTTTCGATTTCCCGTTCCAACCTTATTTTCCCCCACCACTAAATCGCCTTGAGCCATCGGAATAAAACGTTTCGGCAACACCGCCCCTTTTTCATCTAAACGAGTTTCATTAATTTTCAACCAACCCGCTTCGCCCTTTAAACAGTGTGCCGGAAAAGGACCGCCGTTTTCAGTAAACTCCCAAGCGTCATAGGCGTGGCTATCCACACTCCCAAGGCGATAAGGAAATTTTTGAGTCAACAACGCTAAATTTTGTAAAACTTCCGCGGGCGTGTCTACATATAAAGCGCCGCCTTCTTTCGCAAAATCAAACTGCGTATCAACATCCGCTCCAATCACTATGGCCCCTTGATCTACCATGGCTTGCAGATCTTCGAAATTAGTATTTTCTCTTTCCATTAGGTAAATATTTAAGAAGTACACTCTCAATTTAAACCTTAAAAAACTGACAAAAAGACTTTTAAATAAAAGAAAAAAGCACAGCAAAACCCTTCAACAGAAAGAAAAAACAGACTGACAAAAACACTTTGTCGACACCAAACTGACGAAAGAATATTGTCAGATACAACTACAAGAAAAACCGTAAATAAAAAAGCTCACTTAAAAATCAAATTAGGTTTTTTAATCTTTCTTCTTTTTCTTTTTAAGAGCCGCTTCATATTCCACTTCCTCCTCTTTAGCGGCTCTTGCACATAAATCAAAAATAGATGCCATCGATTTCGCCAACTCAGGGCTTTCAATAATAATGCCTAATTTTTCACTCCACGACGTAATGTTAATAAAATTATCATACACGCGAATCCCCGACACCCAGCTGTATTTTTCCGCCGGCACTAAAATACTTTCTCGACCTTCTTCGGCATCTAAATCTTTTCGAAACCGCGCCATTTTAGAATCGGGGTGAATCGAGGTAATCGCAATCTTTTTTTTGTGTCGACGACGGTAATAACTAGCGAAGTAATCGGGCAAGGCTTCATGCATACCATCAAAATTTGCCCACGAACGAATAAACTTATTTTTAGCCGTTAGCGTATGTTCATACACTTTTTCCAATCCGTCTGTGCCTTCGTAAAACGTAATTTTAGGCCGTCGACTCGAAGTTTTATGCGCATTAGGATTCAACTCAGCCCCAAAGGTTTCTACGAGCTTAATTTGAGTTTCCAGCTGTTGATCTAAATGAAGTTTTCGAACCTTCAGGTGACGAATAATATTTTCTTTGGTTTCTACGGTGTAATATTGCGTATTACCACGATTCCCTTTTACCAATAAGCCATCTTTTACTAATTCATCCAAAATAAAACGAACGGAATTACGAGGTAAATCCGTAACGCGGGCAATATTAGAAGCCGGCTGAGTTCCCAGTTCTAACACCTTATTAAAAACTAAACGCTGTTTAGTATTAAGCCCAAAAGACAGTAAAATTTTATTTAGCATTAGCTTCGATTATAAAGCCTTTCAAAAATCTTTCTAGACTAATTAGTATGCTCTATCTTTAAAAGCACCTTTCTAAGCCACAAGTAACCAACAAAAGCCATTAAAACGTTACTAATCCCAATCACTAACCAAACCGCTATAATTGGGAGTTCTAAAATTTGGGTTACCCCATAAGTAAGCAAAACACACCACACTAAATATTTTACAAAAAACAGCCAAAACCCTGGCCAAGATTTCCCAATAGCCTGAAATATATTCGACACAATCATCCCCACAGCCAAAAACCCATACGTTCCAGCCACGAGCGTTAAATACTGTAAAGAATAACGAATCACAAGCGCTTCATTCGTAAATGCCGCAACAATCAACGGCCCGCCAAATACTAACGCCAAACCTAGTCCTGTTGCAGAAAGAAAGCCTAAAAAAGCCGCTTTTCTAAAAATCTCTAAAGATCTCGACGTGTTCCCTGCCCCCACACTTTGCCCAATCATAGCCATCGCCGCCATCCCAAAACCAACCGCCGGCAGGTAAGCAAACATTTCCAATCTAAAAATCAAACTATAAGCGGTCGCCCCAGCTTCTAAAAAAGCCTGCGAAACCAAATAAATTAACAGCGCCGTCCCAACCGGATTAATGACCTGTGTTAAAGCCGCCGGTCCCCCAATCCGTAAAATCTGTTTTACCGAATCCGGCATAAAGCAGATGTTTTTAAAAGCAAAGCGAACCGATCGATTCCCTCCAGCCAACACACTCACACTAATAATAACAAACGCCAATTGTGAAACTAAAGTCGCGTAAGCCGCGCCAGCAATCCCCAACGCGGGCATCGGCCCAAAACCAAAAATAAGAATCGGATCAAGCACTACGTTAATCAACGTTGATAACGCAAATAACTTTGTAAGCGTTAAGGTGTCGCCTTCTGAATTAAAGGCAAACATAATGTTTATCAAATAGAAAAACAAAATAGAGCCGGCCGCCGATATGGTGAAGTAGGTTAACGCGGGTTCATAAATAGTACCAATCGCCCCCGATGCGACTAAAAATGGCTCACGAAACACCAACGATATAATCGTAAAAAATACGGCCATAATAGTGGCTAATACAAAAGATTGTCCTAAAACTTTCTCGGCTTTGTTTTTTTCTTTCGCCCCAATATGCATCCCCATAACCACACTCGATCCCACGGCCATCCCTATACTTAAAGAAATCATCACAAATAAAGACACCTGCGAAATACTAACTGCCGCTATCGCCTCGCTGGAAAGTTTGCTCACCCAAAAAGTATCCACAATACTGTAAAGTGTATAAAAAAAGAAAGAGAGCATTGTTGGCCAAGCCAGGCTCCATAACTGTGGAACGATCGGGCCTTTAGTTAAATCTTTTTCCGCAGAATCCATGTATTTCAAAGGTTAAATCAACCCGAGTGTAGGAAGATTTATGTTTAAAGATAGAGATTTTTTATAAGGAGATTTTTTTGTTTTTAGCCACTTTTAGCTACTTTAAAAATACATGAAAACTCCACACTACGCTGGCTTCTGGATTCGCTTCGTCGCCACTATGATTGATTGTGTTTTAATCCTCTTTGTTACCTATCCTATTTTATATTTTGTATATGGCAAAGAATCACTACTCAGCCAGCAATTATTTAAAGGCCCTATTGATATTTTAGTTTCTTACGTATTACCCTTAGTAATTACTATTTATTTATGGATTAAATTTAAAGGCACGCCAGGCAAAACCATGCTTGGGCTGAACGTAGTAGATATTAAAACCGGTGAAGCGTTAACCCTAAAGCAGTCAATTATTCGGCAATTAGGCTACGCAGTAATGATGATCCCTCTCTGTCTTGGCTTTGTATTTATTGCTTTTGATAAACGCAAACAAGGTTGGCACGACAAAATGGCCGGCAGTGCCGTTGTGTATAAAAATAGCTTATAAACAAACCATGAAAGCCCTATTTAAAGCTTCCACCTACAAAAATCTCGATGCCAACGTCCTCGTTCCGCTAGTTTTATTTGGACTCTCAATTCTTATCTCTAGTTTTGTTTTCATTCATCAGTTTGTCGATTCCCCGCCTCGTCGAGTCGGTGAGATCGTCTCTATAAACGATCCCCAAATAATAATCCAAAATGCACGAGGACAACAAACCACTGTAATCTTAACCCCTATAACCAAAAAAGATTTTTTAATAGAAAACCTACAACCACAAATGCTTATTGCCGTACACGGTGAATTTGATGCACAAAAAAAATTAGTCGCCTCTCAGATAAAAATTATCAACCATAAAAGAAAAGCGCTTCAATGAAAAAGTTCTTTTCAAGGCGTCTTGCAAAAATCACATTCATTGTCAGTTTTTTTATACTAGTCTCTAGTGCCGTTGCCAGTATTGAAACTGATCAATTAATTGGTTTTATTGGCGAAGACAAAGCTTGGTTAGTTATGTTTGTGTTTGGTATGGTGGGCGGATTTTCAACCTTTGTAGCGGTGCCTTACCAAGTAGTTTTAATGAGTTTCGCAGCAGGCGGTATTAACCCTTTTATTTTAGGCATTTCCACCGCAACCGGCATTATGATTGGCGATAGCCTTATGTTTCTTATTGGCCAAAAAGCCAGCCAGTCAATCACTAAGAAACAAAAAAAAATCATGCACAAAGCCGCTCTATTTTTTGAAAAAAAGCCCAAACTCATTACTCCGGGGCTGGTGCTATATGGAATGGTTTCTCCTTTTTCAAATGACTTTGTAATTCTGCTTTTCAGTCTGCTTAATTATCGGTATCTAAAAGTTATTATTCCACTCGCCATCGGGAATATTTTTTACAATATCGGCCTCGCCTATTTGGGCATTTATGCTTACGAAAACATCGTCGGCTTCTTTAGCTAAGCCTGTTTAAGAATAAGCGCCATAAGGTCGTCAGTCGTTAAAATTTTTTGTGTATTTTCATGCCAGTACAGCACCACTTTTGTCCCACGACTACAAGAAATTTGGTTACAGTTTTCAGTCGGTTCCATAAAATGTTTAAGCACCGTTGAAACCTTCTCCTTAGGATCCGTCACGACCATTGGCCGCACACAATAGTCACGCACGTTTATACATTTTTGATGCTCAAACACCGCTTTAATAAAACAAGCAACATCTAAAGCTAAATGCGGTTTTCCAGCTAAGTCCGTTAAAATCATCCATTCCTTATCACAAGCCAACAAATGAGCGATAAACGCATCACTCGGTACAGGCTCAAACTTAATCTTTAAAAGCCGATTCTTCGTAAATTTACATTCAAAAATTTGCGACGCTTCCGCCAAGGTGCCTACGTCTTTAACAAAACGATCATCTAGTTTTAAAAATTCAATCGCGCCTTGGCCTTCCTCAGGCGATATATCTAACGGTCCACCGGGATGCATATGCGCTTCAATAAGTGCAATCAAATCTTTCTCGTTGTAATACCGAGGATTTTCTTGTCCTAAAAAATAATCAAGCCCCAACGCAGACAACTTAGCAATTGGATACAAAATCAATTGATAAAAACGAATCATCGGCGCAAAAAAAGCACCAACCTTTAACGCTTTTCTTGAAAAAGTGGCCTGCGGCAAAATCTCCCCCACTAAGGTAAGAATCACCGTACTAAATAAAAAGCTGGTCACTCCCGCCATAACCGAGTTAGCCAGCAAAGCCAACAACACATTATAACTTACGTTCGCCCACAAAATAGTCGACAATAAAAAATTAGGTTCGGCTCTTAAAGCTAAAACCTTTAGGGCTTCTGGGTCTTCTTGGGCCGCTAAAATTCTCAAGCGTAAAAACGGAACGCTAAAGTATGCTAGGTTCAACCCAGAAAAGGTAGCCGCATTTAAGGCACAAAACGCAATCCCAAGCCATATTAAAAATTCCATAATCTAGCTATTATACCTGATTTAGCCTCTTTAAGCGAGCCAAACAGTTCCCTAAAAAATTAAGACGTATGATTTTCTTTTTGATTAAAAAACGCCCCCAAAGAGGCGCTCTTGTTTAAATATGAAATCGAACCGTATTTACAGTGTTTTTCCTTCCGCTTCGGCTTCCATAACCGCTAAACGTTCATAATAATCACCAAATTCTTTTAAGTGAGCCCAAGCTACTTTACCTGTTAAAATTGGGTCATCGCCCGTAATATCAGTTTCAGGGTCATTCGATCCGTGTTCCAGTTCTACGTTCATTCCGGCGGTAAAACTTTCTAAACTAAAATCAGCCCTTTCAAAATCTATGCCTAAAGTTTTAGCGACTTCGGCGGCTTCGGTCGTGGTAAAAGGAGGTCTTGCCATAAGAATAAAAATTAAAAAGTAGAGGTTTTAAATCTACGCTTAGCCAAAAGAAATGTCATGCTAATTTTCATATTTAGCTTAAAGTTCGGTAAAATTAAAAAAATGAATCCAACCCTAAAATCAAAAATAATTGAAGTTTGTAATCAGAAAATACAAAACAAAGGCGAAAACGTCGGCCTCTCTTTCTACGCTTTTTTTGAAAACAAAAACACGCAACCTGAACTTTTAATGGAAGCCGCAGAGTGGTGGATCAAAAAACACCAACTGGATCACTTTGAAAAAGCGGTAAAAATAAAAGCGATGGTAGCTTCAAGTTAGTGGCGGAGACTTCAATCTGGCGCTTAACCTGGAGCAACCGCGTTTGGCGTTTATTTTGCTGGCGGAAGGAGGGGGATTACCGTCCCGTCGTTTTTACGCTGCGCTCCAAAACTCGGTAGGTTCAAACAGCACAAACTCTGTAACTCCCTACGGTCGTCAGACTTTGGCTTTATTATCGAACCCTGGACTTGGGTTCGAAGTCCCCGACGACCAAAAGAAAAAAGTTTTAGGCCCTTTGGGCTTAAAACTTTTTTCTGGCGGAAGGAGGGGGATTCGAACCCCCGAAGCCATTGCTGACTTACACGCTTTCCAAGCGTGCGCATTCGACCACTCTGCCATCCCTCCAAACAACGCCGCGGCAGTATAGAACTCCATTTTACAGCGTCAAAATAAAGCTTTAAATTAGGCCTACATGCTTAAATCTATCACTCAAAAAAATTTTCAGACTGAAGTGCTTAAAAGTGCGCAGCTCGTCATTGTTGATTATTGGTCCCCTACTTGTGGGCCGTGTGAAATGTATAACACCGTGCTAGAACAAATGATTCCGCACCTACCAACTAATATAAAAATTGTAGCCGTAAACGTAGACGAAGAACTCAAGCTTGCCGATCAAGAACAAATTCTAGTTATGCCCACCACTAAAGTTTACCACCAAGGTCAATGCGTAAAAGATATTTGGGGTGTCCAAACCAAAGAAAACCTAAACACCCTTATAGAAAGCTTGAGATCTTAAAAAATATACCCTACAATTTCAGACAAATGGAAATACAAAATCAACACAAACGGAACGTCTACAATCTCGGATTCTCGCTTTTATTTATCGGTTTACTCTTCTCTCAGTTGGTTTCAATCTGGAACCTAGCGGGCTCT
>CAJQJI010000051.1 GCA_905478675.1 Candidatus Altimarinota bacterium | reverse complement strand
TAGGAGTCCTCCTGATCGTCGCACTGTCTCATCTTAATAAAAAATGAAATTTCTTACGTTACTACTTTTGACTCTTGCGATAACGGCTTGTTCAACCCCCGCAAGCAATGAACCGACCGCCGTAACCGTTGAAGTAGTAGAAGAAAATACTGAGGACTCCCCCCTTGTCACCCCCATCGAAAAAGCGTCGATTGTTAAGTTTTTTGACTATGCCTGTGGGCACTGCAAGGCTTCACACTACACCATGAAAAATCTCAAAACTGAATTTGGTGATAAAATAGAAGTTACCCTAAAACACTTCCCCTTGTCAGCCCAAACCTATTTAGTGGCTGAAACCGCTGAATGTGCCCGCCGACAAGATATGTTTGAAACTTACCACGATAAACTTTTTGAAGAAAATTTTCAGCAATACGAACCTGAAAACTTGCAGGCCGTGGCCGAGTCTATTGGCCTTGATATGGATCAATTCAACACCTGTGTAGCCAATGGTGGTGGGCGTTCTAAAGTTCAAGCTGATGTGGATGAAGCCACGGCACTAGGGATTACGGGGACCCCTTATTTTTTAATTAATAATTCAATTCCCTTACCAGGCACGATCCCCGAACAAAGCTTTTCAAGATTAATTAAAGGCGTTTTAGCCGGCGAAGTACGTTAAATGGCCTTTTTACAAAAACTTAAGTCAGACCTAAAAACGCATCAAACGTTAGTTTTAAACGTGAAGGTAACCCCGAGTGCCCCACGATCAGAAATCTTTGATCAACTCAGTGATGGCACGGTAAAAGTCCGCTTACAAACCGCGCCGGAACAAGGCAAAGCCAATAAAGCTTTGATGAAGTTACTTAAAAAAGAGTTTAACGCTGACGTTGAAATTTTAAGTGGTGAAACCAGTGCTAAAAAACTAATTCGGCTAAACCACCGAGTGAAGTTGTAAACTTTTTCACAAATCGCAAACCACTAATAACGCCTGAAAAGTGACGAATAGATTATTATGTGTAGAGTCTTTTTTGATGCAACAAGCTAAGTTCGCCAAAAAATCGCTCGGACAAAACTTTTTAACCAGCACCACCGTGCGGGATAATATTTTAAAAGAAGCGGGAGACTTAACCGGTAAAAAGGTGTTAGAAATTGGCCCCGGTTTGGGCTTTTTAACCGAAGAGTTATTAAAAGCTGGCGCAGACCTAACCGCTATTGAACTAGATGAACGCGCTTTTAAGATTTTAGAAAATAAGTTTGGACACCAGCAAAACTTTAATTTGATGAACGCCGACGTACTTCAAACGAATTTAGACACCTTATTTGGCAACGATGACTACTGCGTCATTGCGAACATTCCGTATAATATTACAGCCCCAATTATTCGAAAGTTACTAGAGAAAACTTCTAACAAACCGCTATTTGCGTTGTTGATGGTTCAGAAAGAAGTGGCTCAAAAGATTTGTGATCCCGTTAGTAAGACCCAGGAAAAAGAAATACAAAGCGGCGAGGGGCAGCCGTTTGGCGTGCCCTTACGCGGTGTTCCAGAAGCGTCACAAAAACGCACCAAATCGAAACGATCGATTCTTTCAATTGCCGTCGAAGTCTACGCTGAAGCGAAATATTGTTTTACCGTTGGGCGGGAACATTTTGAACCCTCGCCTAAAGTTGATTCGGCGATTATGAAGTTAACGGTGCTAGAGACGCCACTCATTACCCCAGAGCAACAACGCGATTTTTTTACCGTGGTCAATGCGGGCTTTAGCGAGAAACGAAAAAAAATAGGCAATGTGCTTGGCCGATTTTTTGGCATCCCCAGCAAAGATTTGCTCGGTGACATTGACGAAAACCGCCGTGCCGAAACCCTAACGATTAAAGAATGGCTTGGTATAACCGAAAGATTTAAAACAACGATGAAGTCATAAAAAACAGACTTATAATCATTTTCTTCTTTTCTGCTGAGGGGCAACGCCCCCTTTCGACTTGTCACATCTTAACGCTCCTTGGCGTTTTTTATATTAAGAATATAATCAAATTATGATCAATCTGCCTTCCCTCACCGAAGTGAAACAACAGCTTTATAGAACTACAAAACGTTTCCCGCTGCCAACAATGTGTGCAGGGATTCTTGCGTTTTTAGGTATTTATTTAATTCATGACACCTACCCACACACGCCCCCCGATTGGGTTTGGCAAGGCTTGCTCACGGCCATGCTCGGGCTCGTAGGCCTAAGTGCCTTAACCCTAGCAGCGGAAACCACGACTAAATTAAATCGCGGCTTATTAATGCTTGGCGGTACGGTGTTACTTGGACTTTATTTTTGGACTCTGCCAGGGGAAGAAAATAACGAAGGCTCTTTGTGGATTATGCGACATATTTTTTTGATGCTTGGTAGTTTTGTCGCCTTAGCCTGGATTCCGTTTTGGAAAAGATCGGCTTCAAATAAAATTTTATGGCTTTGGGATAGCCAATTAATTGGCAGCATTGTGATTACGTTATTTTTCGCCATCGTTTTATTTTTAGGTCTAGCGGCGGCTTTATGGAGCATTGAAATGCTGTTTGAGCTTGATATTGATGAAGAATTTTATTTTGACATTTGGGTCCTTATTGCCGCGTTATTTAGCCCGCTCTTCTTTCTTTCACAATTCGTACCAGAGCCCGCTAAACTTAAAGAGCCGAAAAGCGTTTCCGCTTTTATGGCTATTTTTACTAAATACATTATGACCCCACTCTCAGGGGCCTACCTGGTTATTTTGTATGCTTATACGGCTAAGATTCTGATTACGTGGGAATGGCCGAAAAACGTTCTTGGATGGCTCGTTATTGCCTTTTTGGGCGTCGCTATTTTTACTTATTTTTTATGGACGCCATTACTCAAACCTAGTTTTGAAAAATACCGCCGAATTTTCTGGCTCACCCTTATTCCACAAATTTTCTTATTGTTTGTCGCTATTGGCTGGCGTATCAAGGCTTATAGCTGGACCGAAAACCGTTATTTCGTTGTCGTTTTAGGTTTATGGTTGCTCGGCACTACGCTTTATTTTTTACTGCGAAAAGACGCTAAATTTAAATGGGCGCTGGTGGCTCTTACGGCCGTTATTTTTGTAAGTCAAATTGGGCCATTAAGTGGTTATACTATTGGAAAAACAGCCCAAACAAACCGTTTAATGCAGCTATTAACCGAAAACAATATTAAACAAGGTGACCAGCTAATCCCAACTACTATTGAAACCAATGATGAAACCGAAGACCAAATAGCCAGTATTTTAGATTATATAAGAGACCGATTTGGCGTCGATAAAGTTAAGCAATTATTTCCTGATTTAGATTATACCGATGTTCGTGATTACGATGCACCAAGCTTCATTATGAAAGCCTACGGTTTAGACTACCGCCCTAAATGGGAACGAAAAAACGAATACACTTCGCCTGAGTACAAAAGTTTTTACATCGATACGCAAAAACCCTTTGATATTAAAGGCTATGACTGGAAAGTTCCGGTTAAAGTTTATTATTCAGCCAATGACAGAGCCCCGCTTAACGGCTATGATTTTAGAATTAGCCCTTCTGGTGAAACTCCAAAAATAAGCATTTATTTCGAAGATAAACTTATAGAAACCCTTGAAATTGCTGATAAGTTAGAAGCTTTACTCGATCAGGACTCTAACCAAGAAAACCAAAAGATTGAACCAGAAGACGCCACTATTATGTATGAATCTGAGGCCTTAGCCGCCAAAATCTATCTTACGAATGCGTGGCAATCGGGCGACGAAACCCCTCGTTTTGAGGCACAAATGTTTGTGCGGTTTAAGTAATTTTTTCTTTTTGTAGCCGGCTGTTTTCAGCTTAGATCTGAGTCTAAGGATGACAGCGGCCGGTTAATAGAGTATAAACGCAGCAATGGAGAAATTTCCCAAGCGATTTGTTGAAAGAATTAAAGCTTTATTACCCGCCGATGAGGTTGATGCTTTTTTAGAACACTGCACTGAGCCCCTGCCAAAAGTGGTACGCTTAAAAAACGAAGCCGTGCTTCAAACTAAAGGCTGGGAGTTAAAACCCACCGCCGTCCCGGAAGGTTTTTTTATTGAACGGGAGAATCAAACGGAGCTCGCCCTTGGTAAAACCTTAGAACATTTTACCGGTGATATTTATAGCCAAAGTTTAAGCTCCATGTTGCCGGTAGTAGTGCTGAACCCACAACCCGACGAAAAGATTTTAGATTTATGTGCCGCTCCGGGCAGTAAGACGTCTTTTTTAGCTCAACGAATGGGAAACACGGGCGTGATTGTGGCCAATGAACCCAGCAGTTCTCGCAGCAAAAAATTAGCCGCCAACCTAGACCGAATGGCCAGCATCAACGCGGTGATTATTCAAACCGATGGCACCATTTTAAATAGTTTTATCGCCCAAGAATTTGATAGAATTTTACTCGATGCCCCGTGTAGTAGTGAAGGTTATGGCCGGCGAGATAACTCCTTTTTTAGTAAAATGTGGAGTGAACCCAAAATTTTTATGGCGGCTAAGTTACAAAAACGACTAATTGAAAGTGCTTGGGAAATGCTCGCCCCAGAAGGGGTTATGGTTTACTCCACTTGTACTTCCGCCCCTGAAGAAAATGAATGCGTGGTACAGCACTTACTTGATACTTATCCAGGCACGGTGGAAATTTTGCCCACTGGTCTAGAAAATACGCCACACGCCAAAAGTCTGACCTCGTGGGAAGGCCAAGAATTTGATCCTCAAATAACCGCTCACGCGCAACGGTTTTATCCGCACCTGCGATCTGAGACCTGGAATTCAGAAAGCTTCTTTGTGGTCAAACTCACGAAAATTGCCAGTGTTAAACGCGTTCCGCCTAAAAAACCAACCCACACCACTGAAATCAACTTTTTTAAAAAGAACCAAAACGCCGAAGTTGTCACCAAGCTAGCAAAAGCCTTTGGACTTGAAAAAACGTGGCCTCAAATTTTTACGACGGGAAAACCCGCTTTTTACGTAAAACAAAACGAACTTTATTTAACTACGCCCGAAGCCACTCGCTTTATGCAGAATAATTTGTTTAGAAGAGTGGGCGTAAAAGTCTGGGATAAAGATGAAAATCTCACTACCGTCATGGCCCAAAGACTGGCTCCACACGCTACCAAAAACGTGGTAGAGCTTAATGAAAAGCAAGCCGCCCGTTGGCTAGAAGGCTATGATACACCGATTGAAGATGAAGCTTTAACGAGCCTAAAAGACGGGACGCCTGTTTTGGTTCGCCATAAACACTTTGGCTTAGGCTGGGGCAAAATGATTCAAGGAAAAATAAAAAATAAGTTAGATCGGGATTTAGTGTTCTAACTAACACTCTTGGTAGACACAATAAAAAGCAGTATTTAAATCCATCTTTTGAATCGTTTTTAGTACCCCGACTTTATCAACCGCGTCCTCAACCGCAGCGGTATCGGCCTTATTTTCTACTAACTGTTGGGCTAAAAAGGCAAACCAGAACGAACTATCACTATCTAATTCATTAACCGTACAAATACCACGCGCGGCAAGTAAATCAAGCAATTGCTTTCCCATCTCTAAATCGGCTTCCGTACAGTCTTCTGGACTAATATCAGCGATATAAAAAACTGATTTTACGACTACGTTTAACTGAGCGGAAACCGCTACAGGCCGCACACAAGCTTCCACAAAATCTGGTGTTAGACCGTCTTCGATAGATTGCGCCGCAATAGCGTTAGGACAATTACATTCGCCACTCTCTCGCAGCGCTTCATAAAACGGTCCTGTAGATGGTTTCATTTCTTTTGGCTAAGATACAAATCCATTAAAGCCTAATTCCTAAAAAAGTCAAAACCAGACTTTCGATTCCAAGACTAAACCGCAGGAACGTTTCAAAAGTGCAAGGTTAAGAATCACAATATTTAAATATTGTGATTCAGTAAATACTCATAGGCTTGTAACGCGCCAACGGCGCCTTCTCCGGCGGCCACAATCACCTGCTTATGATAACCGTCATTACAGTCTCCTGCGGCAAACAAGCCTGGAACATTCGTGTTCATCACTCGATTGGTTATAATTTCGCCTCGATCATTTAAATCAACAACGCCTTCTAAAAATTTGGTGGCTGGAGTTTGACCAATTTCTTCAAAAATACCTTCGCATTCATGCTCAACCGCCTCGCCGCCAGCTTCGGTTAAACGTACACCGCGAACTTTTGAATCCGCATTTAGTAGGACCTCTTCCACATTTACATTATATTTAATAGTTACTTTTTCTGACTGCTTAATTTTCTCCATTAAACACCCTTCTCCCATTAGTTTATCAATGTTGGTCATCAAGGTTATGTGCTTGGCAAATCCCATAAGTTGCACGGTAACATCCATGGCTGAATTCCCACCACCAATAACCACCATTTCTTTATCTTTATAGAGCGGGGCATCTTGCGTAGCCGCAAACGATAAACCGTTCCCTTTCATCGCAATATCTTCACCAGGAATCCCCAAGGTTCTTGGTTTTTTACCCGTTGTACACAAGACCGTTTTACTTTTAAAAACATGCTTGCCTTCCGTGGCTACAAAAAATTCATCGCCCACTTTACTCACCCCGCTTACTTTCTCTTTTTC
>CAJQJI010000050.1 GCA_905478675.1 Candidatus Altimarinota bacterium | reverse complement strand
ACGTACTTTTTGACGGGGCAACGCTTAACGGTGGTATGGCAAAAACCAGTCTCGGCTTGGCAGAATTTTTGGCCCGACTTTGGGCGACGCGTGTTTAATAATGCGGCTTTTCAAATTAATCAAACGGCTGATATCTTAATCGCCTCCTTTTTAACTTTAGGGGCGGTTACGTCGTTTACTTTGGGGAGTAACTTAGGGCACTTTCTGCTTTCGATTGTCGGTCTATCGGTGGCCAACTCCGCGTTTCCTAAATTGGCGAATGCGAAGCATGATTACGCGGCACAACGAAAAATTTTGTGGCATGCGGGTCAATGGATTTCTTTTTTTTGTGTGCCAGCGGCCGTAATTTGTGCGGTTTTCTCGACGGAAATCTTACAAATCCTGTTTACGTTAGAAGGCACGCGTTTAGCGATGGCCCAAACGGTCTTCTTCTGGACGGTACTTAGTTTGCCTTTTGCTTGTATGTTACCGCTGCTTGCCCGGATATTTTTGGCGAATGATGATACCCTCAGCCCGCTTTATGCTACGCTGACTTCATTAGTCGTGGCGACCAGTACCGCCGCGTATTTAAGCTTAGTGTACTTCCCGTCAGAACAAGCTATTCTGGGGCTCGCGTTAGGCAATTTTATCGCTAACACATTAGGTTTTATTTTATTTATCAGTTTAATCTGGTGGAAATACGAACGACATCATGTTTAAAGCCGAATTTACCGTTCTCGAAGCCGAAGCTGGACAGCGCGTAGACGCGCTTTGCTCGCAAAAATATCCGCATATTTCGCGTTCCCGTTGGACAAAGCACGCGCAATTTTTGTGCGAAGAAATGGAAAAAAACGCTAAAACAAAAGTAAAAGCGGGTGAAAACTGGGAAGTTTTGTGTGCGGAAGAATCGAATGTAGACCACTTAGAACCGTGGGATTATCCACTGGAAATTTTAGCTGAATCTGACAGTTATTTGGTCGTTAATAAACCGTATGGGGTTTCGGTGCACCCTTCGAGTTCAGAAAACTCGAACGAAACGATGGTGAATGCTTTAGTGCATCATTTTGGCTCGAATCTAGCAGAAAATTTTGACGAAATTGAGGGGCGAAAAGTGGCTCGTCCAGGGCTCGTCCACCGTTTAGATAAAACTACTTCAGGCGTATTGTTGATTGCAAAAACCAATCAAGCGCATAAATTTTTTCAAGATCACTGGAAAGACTTTGAAAAAACGTACTTTGCGTTAGTCCAAGGCGGGCCACCGGCCACGGGGAAAATTGAATCAGGTATTGTGCGAGACCCCTATAACCGTAAAAAAATGCGCGCGACGCAGGATCCAGAAAAATGGTCGGTAACGGAGTTTGAAACTATTTCTACAAAACCGGGGAACGACGTGATTAAAAGCGAATCTTTGCTTAAAGTGGTTATTAGAACTGGGCGAACGCATCAAATTCGGGTGCATTTGAGCTCTATTGGCTTTCCGGTTATTGGTGACGAGCTGTATGACGGACCCGCCGCCAAACGCATTATGCTGCACGCGGCCAGCTTAAAGTTTACTGACCCAGACACTGGCGAAACGGTGTTAGTAGAAAAAGAACGGCCGTTTTAAAAAGTGGTTGCCAAAAAGTAGTTTTATGTTATATTGCATTAAGAATAGAATTAAAGTTTATTTTTCATGCCAGAAAAAAGTAAATCATCATTAGTCCCTCCAAGCCTCTTAACCGCCCCAGCGGAAAAGGGTACGTTTATTTCGGATTTAGAAGCCTTTCTCCCTGAGGGGGCTGTAATTAGTTGGATTTCTCCTAAGGGAAAGACAGAAAAATTGCTATCAGTGTCACTTGGTGATCGTGTGCTTTATCTTTCAGGAGAATGGGCAGAAGGCGATGATTTTAAAGATTTAAAGAAGGTCCAAAATTTTCTCGATAGTTTCTTTGGTTTAGTCGAGGCAAAAGAGGTTGAGCAGCTAGAAACTTATGTGCGCCAGGCGATTAGGAGTATTGGCTTAGAATTGGCTCTTGTAGTTGAAAGCCATAAAAACGAAGTGGTTATTAATCAGGAGGTAGACGGTCTTTTTTTGAAATCAATTCCGGCAAAAGACATGCCACTAACGTATGAACAAGTACGAGAAAAGATAGAATATTGGTTTAGGGCCTAAATTAGGGCACTTTTTACTTTCGATTGTCGGTTTATCCGTGGCCAACTCCGAGTTTCCTAAATTAGCGAATGCGAAGCATGATTATGCTGCACAACGAAAAATTTTGTGGCATGCGGGCCAATATATTTCTTTTTTGTGTGCCAGCGGCCGTAATTTGTGCGGTTTTTCGACTCCAGATACTGGCGAAACGATGTTGGTAGAAAAAGAGCGGCCGTTTTAAAAAATGCTGATGCCTGGAGGTTGACTTTGTGTTATTTTGTGCTAAAAATAGGATTAAGTTTATTTTTCATGTCAGAAAAAAGGAAATCATCATTAGACTGTTCAAACTTATTAACCGCCTCAGCGGAAATTGATACGTTTATTTTGGCTTTAGAAGCCTTTCTTCCTCAGAGTGCTGTGATTAGTTGGATTTCTCCTGCGGGAGCGGTAGAGCAAACGTTATCAGTGTCGCTTGGTGATCGTGTGCTTTATTTTTCAGAAGAAGGGGCAGAAGGCGATAATTTTTTTAATTGGAATAATTTTAAAGACTCAAAGAAGCTACGAAAGTTTCTCGATAGTTTCTTTGTATTGGCCGAGGCAAAAGAGGTAGAGCAGCTAGAAGCTTATGTGCGTCGGGCGATTGCGAGTATTGGCTTAGAATTTGCTCTTGTAGTTGAAAGAAATGAAAACGAAGTGATTATTAATCAGGAGGTAGACGGTCTTTTTTTGGAATCGATTCCGGTAGAAGTCATGCCACTAACGTATGAACAAGTACAAGAAAAGATAGAATATTGGTTTGGGGATGATGACATAGAGGTAGCGGAAGATTTTAACTCGTTTGTAGAGCTCTTACAGGACGTAGTGGAAAAAGATTTTATGAGTAGTTTTATAGTGACCGCCTCGGCCGAGGACGAAGAGGTTATTGAAGTTGTTTTTAAAGAGCCAGACGGAGAAAGCGATATGGTGATTACCTTTAATTCGAGCGATTGGAGGACTTATTCAAAAAGAGTAGAACTAACTAATTTGTTGGTAGACGCTTTTGCCAAAAAAAAACCTCTATATGAAATGGAGGCGCTCTTTTTTTCTCAACAGCTAAAAGCGTTAAAGCCCTTATACCCAGAGCTTAAATTTGAGATCGGGGCACGTTTTATTCGCTTAGAAAGTGCTGACGGCCAAGCTTCCTTTTTTTGTGGTAAGGAGGGCTTATTAAGTAAAGCAACAAAAGCTTTAATGCAGCGTTTCGGAGAAGCGCGTCAGCAACAGGTGTATGAATTTGATATGGTGACCTATAATACCAAAGAAGCCTTACAGACTTTTTTAGAATATGACTTAGGGTATGCCAGTCCAGAAGCGCTAGAGGGTTCTGAGTGCAGGAATTAAATATTTACTTTTATGTTTTTTAGTTTATTTTTGTGTAAATAATTTTTGAACTATGGCTGGAGCAGATGCGCAAGCGGCAATGGTGGAATACACAGTTGAAAGGCGAGAAGTTATCGCCGAGGACTATGCTACCGAGATTTGGAGCGATTTAGATGGAGAGTCACAAATTACTCGTGACAAAGTGATTGAAGCAATTTCGCGTTTAAATAAGGCTAATACAGAAAAAATTTACCCTCGTCCTGAGCAGGTAATAAGTATTTTAAGGGAGCTAGAGATAGTCGTTTTGGAAATGGTAGAAGAGGTTTCAACTCAGGTTGAAGCCGCCTGTGAAGATTTATCACCGCTGTATAGACGAGCCGCTATTGACGTTGCTTTTATCGTAAAAGAGGCCGCTCAAGATGGTGCAAATACTTACTTAGAAGCTCTGAAGGCACGGCAGGACGAAATTAAGAGCAAGATTAAATCTTTAAAGCCAAGTGGCGCCATGCTGAGGGCTGAAAAAATTTATGAGGCTTCAATAGAGGCAGAGCCTCGATTAGCCAGCATAAGAGGCGCAGACGCGGCAAAGGCCTTTTTTATAGAGACTTTCAAAGACTAGCAGAACAGAAAAAGTACAAGAATAGAGGGGGCCGATTCAACTAAATCTGTCCCCTCTTTCTCAGTCACAGTCAAGCTGAGGATGACATAGGAATATTAAAAATCATGAAAAAAGCTTAGGGTCTTGCGGGTTCCCTAAGCTTTTGTAATTCGAAATTTAGAAGGGGGCCCGTGAGGGAAACTTAGTTTCCTTCACGAATAAGCACCGCTTTAATGCGTCGTACGCCACGACCTGAAGACTCTTCTTTTTTAATTTTAAAAGTGCCGCCGAGTTCGCTGGTGTTTTTTACGTGTGGACCGCCACACAGTTCGCGTGTCCAAACTTTGCCACTCGCGTCTTTAAAAGTGAAAACTTTCACAATATCGGGGTAGCGTTCCCAAAAACTCGCTTCAATGGTTTCATCTTGTTCGGCGTCAACTTTCGCCACTTCTTCATAAACTTGTTCGGCATTGGCCGCAATGGCCGCATTAACATAAGCTTCAACGGCTTCTTTTTCTTCCGGCGTCATTTTTTCACCGTGCGTGAAATCAAACCGTAAACGTTCCGCCGTAATATTAGAGCCTGCTTGGTGAACATGGTCTCCTAAAACTTCTCGCAGGCCGGCTAGTAATAAGTGCGTGGCCGTATGAAGGCTGGTTTCTTCTTCAATATTTTCTCGGCTTAAACCGCCTTTAAACTTTTGTTCCGCGCCGGCTTTATATAAAGCTTGATGGGCTTTTTCCGCCACTTTAAAACCTTCAGCATCGACTTTTAAGCCCGCTTCGGCGGCGAGTTCTTCGGTCATCTCAATCGGAAAACCATAGGTTTGGTATAAATCAAACGCCGTTTCACCGCTTAAAATTTTATCGGCATGAGCGGCTACTTTTTGAAATTGTTTTTCGCCTTTTTCAAGGGTAGTTCTAAATTGAGACTCTTCTCGTTCTAGTTCTTCTAAAATAAAAGTTTGGTTGTTGTTTAGTTCTGGATAGTGCTTTCCTAGCTTATTAATAGCGGTTTTTGCAATAGTGGTGCAAAAGTTTTTTTCGATCCCTAATTTTCGACCATGACGCACCGCTCGACGAATTAAACGACGTAAAATGTAGCCTTGATCCACATTTGAAGGCGCTACGCCGTCTCCTAAAATAACGGTTGAACTACGCAGGTGATCGGCAATAATTCGAGCTGAATTATGTTGATCCGTGTGCCCAACGGGGTCTTCTACAATGCCATTGAAGCCAGAAACTTCAGCAATCGTTTTTAAAATATCTTCAAATGCGTCGGTTTCATACACGGAAGTTTTACCATTGAGCACGGCCACCGTTCGCTCTAAGCCCATCCCCGTATCTACATTTTGGGCTGGTAGTTCTTCCAAGCTTCCATCGGGTAATTTGTTGAATTGCATGAAGACATCGTTCCAAATTTCCACCCAGCGTGGATCTTCCCAAGTTTCTTGGTACGGTTTATCAAGTTCTGGCGCGTTTATATCGCCCGTCCAGTAAAACATTTCGCTGTCTGGACCACACGGACCAGTTTCACCTTTGGCCCACCAGTTTTCTGCGGCATCAAGGTAGGCAATCTTGGCTTCGGGCATACCGTTCTTTTTCCAAATTTCAGCGGCTTCTTCATCGCGTGGGGCGTTAGCGTCCCCTTCAAATACACTTACCGCTAATCGCTTAAGCGGCAGTTCTAATTCTTTCGTTAAAAATTCAAAGCTCCAGGCGATTTGGTCTTCTTTAAAAAAATCACCTAAGCTCCAATTTCCCAGCATTTCAAAAAAAGTGAGATGCGTGGCATCACCGACTTCTTCAATGTCTCCGGTTCGAACCGCTTTTTGGCTATTAGTGAGCCGTGTTCCAAGCGGGTGTGGTTCGCCCATTAGAAATGGTACCAGTGGGTGCATCCCAGAATTAATAAATAATGCGGTTGGATCATTCTCCGGCACAACCCCCGCAGACGGGATGATGGCGTGACCTTTAGATTTAAAAAATTCGAGCCATTTGGTACGGAGACTATCGGTGGTGTATTGCATAATATTTTTTTAACGACTTATTTATAAAGAAAAACCAGCTTGAGACAAGCTGAGCGTAACTTCGGCAACCGGTGGGGCGAAGTTACTTATAGAACACTCGAACGGCGCGGGCTGAGCCTTCACCCACAGAATCAGAGGCCAGTTCTGGGAAATTGTTAAGCACCCACATATGAACCACACGTCTAAAATATGGTGGCATTGGCGGGAGCTTGATTTCGCCTAAATTCCGTTCTTTCATCATCTCCACAAATTTGTTGGCTTTAGCGATCATTCGGTCTTCTTGGTCTTTGCGGTAATGATCTACATCAACACATACAAACAAGTTTTCATTGTTTTGTGAGTACAACATGTTTTTAAGGAGCGTTTGAATCGCGTTCAGTGTTTCGCCGTTTTTTCCAATCAGTCTCGCTGGAGTTGAACATTCAATGTTGGCTCGATATTGCCCGTGTTCTTCGGTGATGGTGACACAGTCATAATCGGCACCAAATTTATCTAAAAGGAGCTTGAGCGCTTTTTGAATAATCGTTTCCATGTGGTTTTAGGGGCGAAAGAAAAGGTTCGAACTTTATTTTAAGTTAGCTTGGCAAGAGTGTCAAAAGAAGACGGTTACAAGCGACTAGACTCTAGATTTCTAGTCTTTAGTATTGAGCTATCTAGTCTTTTTATTTATGAAACCCTATCAAGTGCTGGCTTCGTGGCTGCAAACGTCAAAGTGTGAAGGTATTTTAGTGACCAAGCCAGAAAATATCGGCTATTTAACCGGATTTTGGGGGAGTTTTGGGGTGTATGTGCAATTAAAAAATGGGGCGAGATATTTGCTGACCGACGGGCGTTATAAAGAA
>CAJQJI010000049.1 GCA_905478675.1 Candidatus Altimarinota bacterium | reverse complement strand
CATTCTTGTACACTACTTGGCCCTGGCGCGTACTCACAAAATACTGGTTCTCGGATTAGATCTTCCATCGGAATACCAATTTCGTCACTCAATGGGAGTAGTACGGCTCTTGTTTCTCTGACGACGATTCCAAGACGTTCCCCGGCCATCAGCTCAGCCGCTTCCCCCACACAAACATCACGGGTTTTTTCCGCCGCCCCAATACAAGCGGCTAAATGATCCATAATAGCGGTTTGCGTTTCAAAAGCCACGTCACGAACGTCCATCACAATTTCTCCACCCGTTTCTAGTGGAATCACAATTTCTGTGGCTTGGGCATTTGCGTCATCAGGGCCAGCAGCTAAAGCGGCTCCCAATCCTGCTGCCAATGCCGTCATTCGCATTCCCGCCATAATAAAAAATATTAGTACGAACTTATTATATAATGATTTCTGTGGATTACGCAAATTTGGTTGACAGAAAAAAACTTGACGTAAGTTTATTTTAACCAGTCTGAAGACTACGCATTCAGACAAATTATTGCGATAGAACGGCAAAAAGGACAGTGAACCCATATTTTATGCCTTCCTTAGATCAGGTCCCTTCATGAGAGTAGGTTAAGGTCGTTAACGGAAAAAACCAACCACTATAATGACCGTCAACTAAAATCAGCCCCATAACAGGAAAACTTTTGAACTACGGGCCGTTACGGTAAATCGACCTCTAGCCCCTTCCTAAACTGGGTCTCAAAGGTGTTCCATCCGTTGGACAGGTGCCCAGCCAATTTTAAAATAACACATTTCTGATGTGTTTTTTTAAAATTATTTGTAGTGCGGGATTCTGAACTCCAAGTCCAGGGGTTCGATACAAACGACTTACAAAAACAAGCGCCGGAGGCATTTATTTTTAAAGGAGTGCGTCACAGCAAACTCAATCTAAAACGCATGAAGTAATCCCTCATCCCCAAATGTTTAAATAGATCTATCCCCTTTTATTCTGTTGATTGCTCCGCCTCTTCGGCCGCAATCTGCTGCAACACGGCTAAGACCGCGCGATTGGCCGCCGCTTCCGCCTCTAGAGCGGCCACGCGTTCTCGACCCGCCTCCGCTTGCGCGGCTAACTCCGTCACTCGTTCACGATTTGCCTCCGCTTGCGCTTCTCGCTCTAAGCGAACCGCCCGCACTTCCGCAATTCGATAATCGAGCCCTGCTAGACGAGCGTTTTCCACCGCCTTTGCACAAGGTTCCACGCCTTCTGGCGGAGCGGCATAACAAAAAGCAGGTTCTTCAATTAATTCCTCTGGCCTTAGACCAATTGCTTCTTCCAGCGGCAGCAGAACCGCTCGGGTTTCACGAACTACAATGCCTAGCCGTTCGCTTTCCAACTCTTGAGCTACATTTCCTACACACTCATCACGCGTTACATCACCGGCTTCTATACAAGCCGTCAGGCGATCTATAATACCAGCCTGTGTTTCAAATCCAAAATTTCTCATATCAAACACCACCTCTCCCCCAGTTTCTAAAGGGACAACCATCTCTGTGGCTTGGGGGCCTGTTTGTTCCGCCGACCCAAGTGTAGCCGAAAAAATATAAAATCCCGTCGCTAAGCTGTTCAGTTTAGTCATTTTAAATATTCTTTAACATTAGTTTAAACATACTATCAAACTTCGTCAAATAGTCATTAGCTTTCGAATTATCCTCAAAGCCATATTCTCTCTAATATTGGCCCCAAAATTTATTGATTGTCAAGGTGTTCATTGGACCTTTAACGAGGCCCGGCTGATCAGAAACCCCTCGTGGTAAATGCCCCGAGAGATTGTTAGGTCTTTTAGTCTGACCCCAAATATCAAGAACAAAACCACTCACGATAAACCAATCTCTAGCCCAGTCCTGAACTGCATCTCAAAGGTGTTCCATCCGTTGGACAGGTGCCCAGCCAATCCTTTTAAGTCGCTCATAGAGAGGTTTTTTGGGTTTTTGCTTTGAAGTAGAGAATACGGTATAATTATAGAAAAAGTAATTCTTTCTAAAATGACTGAAACACCACCAGATAAACCACTAAGTCGAGCCGAACGTCTCGCGCAGGATACTGAAAGCATCACTGCCAGGCTTGACGCTGATATTGAACGTGAAGACGTTGCTTTTCGTCGTTTACATGAAGCTTGCGGCCAAACAACTGAACAAATCGATGCCACCATTGGGAAATCACGATAAATCGACCTCTAGCCCAGTCCTAAACTGCATCTCGAAGGTGTTCCATCCGTTGGACAGGTGCCCAGCCAAAAAACTCTTTTACGCCCATCGGGCATAAAAGAGTTTTTTATTTGTGTTTGACGGGATTCTGAACTCCAAACCCAGGGGTTCGATAATAAAGCCAACAAGCGATGAGCGCAGCGAATCAGCGAGTTGTGCTGTTTGAACCTACCGAATTCCAAAGCGGAGCGTAGGAATGACGGGACAGTAATCCCTCATCATTCGATATTTTTAAACGTCATGAAGCCGGTGGACTGCGTCACACCCGCTCCGACGTAAGTATGATATAAATAGAAAAGGCGGGGAAAGCCTTAAGTTGCTACAGTCTACAGAAGATTAGACGTCGTCTGGAACTGAGTCGTCGAAGTCGGACGGTTCTGCAGGCGACCAGCCTGTTTCCATGTCCAAAAGTGGAGACACCTCCTTAATGTTTTGGCGGACACGTCCGCGATTGTAGTAGTGTTTACCTCCATCCTTTATTGACAGAATCGTACCATCGGGTGCGACGTGCCAATGGGATCTGAAGCTCTTATCTTCTTCTCGAGAGATGAGATAAGTGCCATCGGATAGTTTCTTGCGAATATGAGCCATTTCTGACCTCCTTTGTTGCCTATGAAGGCTTTCCCCAACAAAGAGCTCCAAATGAGATCTTTGTCGGGCTAAGCCGATTTATCAGGGAATGATGCGCAACTCATCGAGCGTACAGCTTTCAAACATACAAGCTTCAAGGCAAACGTTTTCAAATATGAAATTTTTGAAAGTGCAATTCGAAAATACAGAACCACTTAAGCTGATATTTCTAATAATTCCGTTTTCAAAGATCACATTTTTTATTTCTAAATCGAGAACTGATTTGGTTCGTATGTCGTCATACTTCCCAGTTACCAGGCCGTTTTTTATGGCATTTTCAAGATCGGCAGGAGTTCCGAAATTTTTTTGATCTTCCATTTGTTTTCATGTTTGATTCTAATTTCGAAACCCACGATGTCAAAATCATTGAAAACCTATGTTCATTAAAACTTAATTTTCAACTAACGCAGGTTCGCGCGTCTCTGGCAAATTGCTTTGCCTCAGAAAAGTGATCCCTGCCGGTCCTCGAACTCACACTGCGGCCAAGAAGGATCCTTGGCCGCTTCGTCCAGCCACCAGAGTACGAAAGCGACTGGGGCGTGGCCGATCAAAGTTGGAACAGAGTAGTCCCTCAACCCCAGCCAAAAAAATCTTTTAAGCCCACCGGGCCTAAAAGATTTTTTTATTTGAGTTGGTCGGGATAAGAACACCAAGCCCAGGGGTTCGATAATAAAGCCAACAAGCGATGAGCGCAGCGAATCAGCGAGTTGTGCTGTTGAACCTACCGAATTCCAAAGCGGAGCGTAGGAATGACGGGACGGTAATCCCTCATCCCCAGCCAAGCTTGAAAGCTAATCTAGGATTGGATTTTTTGATTTATAGGTAGGTGAACGTAGAACCTTTTTGAAGGAACTAACAGTTCTGATGTGGG
>CAJQJI010000048.1 GCA_905478675.1 Candidatus Altimarinota bacterium | reverse complement strand
AGATGAAAGCCAGCCATTAGTGGATGCCCGTTTACCAGACGGATCACGGGTTAACGCTATTATTCCGCCTTTAAGCTTGAGTGGCCCTGTATTGACGATTCGAAAATTTCCGAGCAAGCCTTTTACCTTAGGTGATTTAAAAGCACACAAAACCCTTGATCCAATGATGGCCGAGCTGATAGAGCTCCTCGTCTCGGCGCAACAAAATATCATTATTGCTGGTGGCACTGGCGCGGGTAAAACCTCAACGCTCAACGCCTGTGCTTCATTAATTCCAAGGCATGAACGTTTGATAACGATAGAAGATTCAGCCGAGATTAAGATTAATCATCCGCATTTAATTACGCTTGAATCACGGTCTAAAAATTTAGAAGGCAAAGGGGCCATAACTATTCGAGATTTACTTAAAAATGCTTTAAGAATGCGCCCTGACCGAATTGTGGTAGGGGAAATTCGTGGTGGAGAAGCGATTGATATGCTGCAAGCTATGAATACAGGGCATCAAGGCTCTATTACTACCGTGCATGCCAATGCGCCACTTGAAAGTTTATACCGGCTTGAAACGATGGTCTTAATGGGGGATGTTGATTTACCGCTGAGCGCGATTCGTCCACAAATTGCGCAAGGCATAAACTGGGTGATTCAACAAAATCGTCTCGCTTCTGGCGAACGTAAAATTATGGAGATAGCGTGGGTTGATTCCAGTTTGAAACAGACTGAATATTGTGTGAAATCCGTTGCCGTTTTTGATTTGAAAACCAAACGCTTCAAAGCGACTGGTTTTGTGCCCGATTTAGTAAAAACACAGGGGTCTACCGCGCTTAAAAAATGGTGTACAAAATGATACTAAGACTACAAGAATTATTTTCAGTACTGTGGGAAAACCCGCTTTGGCAGTGGGCGTTTTATTTTTTGGGGCTAAGTGTGTTGGTGCTTATTTTTATACGAGTGGCGGTGTGGGGGCACGGACAATGGCCTTATTTCCAGGGGCCAATTTTGAGGGCACAAGATTCTAAAAAATCTCAGTGGGAGGCATCGTTTCATCGTGGGGGGCTCCTTTTGGGGCTGAGTGTGCTTGGTTTTTTAAGTTTTAAGATAGTGGGCGTCTTCATTGGTTTTCTTTTAGGTGTTATTGTAATAACAGGGCTTAATTATAAATCACGCCAAACAGCTCAACAGCGATTAAGACGGCAATTACCGTTATTTCTACGAGCTTTAGGCAGTACTTTAAAAGCCGGCTATAGTGTGCCACAAGCCTTAGATTTTGTGGCGGCTGAAGCGGAGGACCCGCTGCGAGAAAAGCTTAAAAGTGGGCAGCGTTTATTGCACCTAAAACAACCGCTAGAGGGCGTATTGAACGAATGGCGATCGCAGGTAAACATTCCAGAATTTAGCTTTTTAACCGATAGTTTAAGGCTGCAGGCCCAAAGTGGTGGTAATTTAGTAGCGGTTTGTTACTCGGTAGCGTCCTTGCTAGATGAACGACGACAGCTAGAACAAGATATTCGCTCCTTTACCGCTCAAGGAAAAATGAGTGGACTATTGATGGCCTTGTTGTGGCCGATATCGTTAGCGTTGTTTGCCTGGCTTTCGCCGTCTCATACCGAAGTCTTGTTTAGTACCACCCCTGGGCGGATACTTCTCGGGTTTTCACTGTTTTTAGAGCTCCTAGGGTTTGGCTTTATTTGGCGTTTAGTTCGTTTGAAAATTTAAATGATGCTTTTTCTTTGTATCGGTATTCTAGTAGCGTGGCTTTTATTTAAGGCTTGGCAGGTCGCGCCTGAAAATCCATTAAACGCGTGGCCCTGTTTGCGTGCGAGTGGGGACGCTGAAAAATTGAGCGTACAAAAAATTGGGGAGTGGTTGGGGCGTCAATGGTGGACAAGTCCGGGCTGGGTGGTTAAAAAATTAAGTTTAAAAAGTTTAGTAAAAACGCTCCCACAGCCATTTTACAGGCTATCGGTTCAAGCCTTTTATAGTTTGAAGCAAAGCGTATGGAGCTTGGGAATGCTGCTTATTTTGTTTGGTTTATGGTTCACCGATTTAGAATTAAAAAAAGCGTTTCTATTTTTAATGCTGCTTTTAGCACTGATAATGCTGCCCGATTTAGTGTTGCTTAGTGGCACAAAGCGTCAACAACGACAGATTGAAAAAGACGTCCCGTATTTTTTAGATTTGCTTACCCTTACCTTACAAGCGGGCGGAAATTTAGAGCAAGCGTTGGTTTCAACAACGAGTAATTATGACAGTTGTTTAAGTCAAATCGTGGCAAAAAAGTTAATTGAACTAAATTGGGGGCGTAGCCTAGAAGCCGTATTTACCGATCTAAGTTTAGAAATTAAAGATGAAGATTTTCAGCATTTTTTAAAGAGTGTAATCCGAGCTAAAAAACTAGGGGTAAGTTTAAGTGAAACCCTTATTATCCAGGCAGAATTACTTCGTACCAGACGACGGCAAAAAGCCGAGGAACTAAGTCGTACTGCGTCGGTTAAGATTAGTGTTCCATTGGTTTTATTTATTTTCCCCGCCTTGCTCATTATTTATATCGGCCCCGGTATTTTGCAATTACTGGAGCGCACTTAGCTTGAAGCCGGGCGGGGCTTTGATAAGATTTAAAAGATGACCAATAAACTGATAACCTGGACAGACTTTTACGACGCAAATAATCGCTTAACCGCACAAATTAAGAACAACGGAAAAGAATACGATTATATTTTAGCCATTACGCGAGGAGGAGTATTTCCGGCTTATTTTTTAGCGAAAGCGTTAAACTTACCGATTGAAACCTTGAATTTAAGCAGCTATAAAGACCAAAAAGCAGGCCAGATTAAAGAAGTGTTAGTCGACGGTTTTTCAAAACGTGTGTTAAACCCAGAAAAGTGTTTACTGGTGGATGACATTTTTGATTCTGGGCAAACCATTAAATACGTGCAATCGCTCTACCCAAGTATCGATACCGCGTGCACTTTTGCGCGTTGGCCAGAACACACGTTAACCTTTGTGGGCGGTGTTTTAGAGTATGAAACCTGGATTGATTTTCCGTGGGAGGTGATGTGGGATGGACACGAAAAACTAAGTGCACCGCTTTAGTATCTTTTTAAATCTTGTTGTGCGGCTCGATCAATGGATCGTTCTTTCAAAACTTGTTTTTTCTCGTGGCGTTTTCGACCTTTTCCAATTCCCAGTTCGCACTTAATTTTGCCTTTACTCATATAAACTTTCAGCGGTACCACGGCTACTTTTTGTTCTTGCTGCTTAGCGCTGAGTTTTAAAATTTCTTTTTTGTGCAGCAATAATTTTCGGGGCGCATGTGGGTCTTGAGCCCCGGTTTCGCCAAACTTCCACGGAGTAATTTTACAGTTTACTAACCACGCTTCGCCGTTTTCGAGTCGAACCCACGCCCCTTTTAAGTTGCCTTCTTTCTTTCGTAAAGATTTAACCTCCCAGCCCTGCAAAGCCATACCGGCCTCTAAAGTGTCGGTGAGTTCATAGTCAAATCGGGCTTTGCGGTTTTCGAGTAAAATCATGTAAAGCAATTATAAGTTACGAATGACGAATTACGAATTCTCGTTTTGAAAAACACATACTTTGTCATCCTGAGGAAGTATGACGAAATCTCTCCACTTTTAGTATTAAGATGGAGAATGAAGTGAGTTTTGAGATGTGGCGTTAGCACTTAGGTCGCTAAGAAAAGACGGGGAGATCCTTCGCATGACCTCTTTTTACAGGAATATTAAATTCGGCCTTCAAGGTGACAAAAGAAAGAGAATTAAGAGAAATATTACTTATTCATCGCTTTAGCCGCGGCCGTTCGGGCCCGGTTTTCGGCTTCTTTTTTTAGGTTCACCACATACTGTTGCAGTGTTATTTTAAGCACCATGGCATCGGGTTCTATGCTTTCGAACTGTTTTTCTTGCCACATTTGCCAGGCCAGGGCCTGAGCGCTTTCGGCTTTATCCAAGGGGGTGTTGTTTATTTTTTTCTCAATCAACGTGTAGGTGGTTTGGTCTCCCAGTAGATTTAAAATGTCGGCTGCTTTAGGTTCAATCGCGCCTTTTAGTTCTTCCCAGAACGCGTAGACAAAACCCACAAAGTTTTGTTCTCGGCTAAACCGAATCTCGGCTTCAGGCACAAACTTAGGTTTGGTGTGGTTACTTTGTTTGGCGGTGAACTTATGAAATTCATCTTCAATAATGGTTTGGCTGCGGTTTAATTTCTGAGCAATTCGTTTTAAGTATTCATCCACTTCAATCGGGCGTTGCACTAATTTTAAGAAGAAAAAGAAGCTATCAAGAAACTTTTTTTCCCCTTCAATGCCATTAGGTAAATTTTTAGCGGCAAACCGTTCTAGAAAAAAATCTAAGGCGGGCGGGCAGTCGTCTATCATTTTTTGCAACACTATGGCATTGTTTTTATCGACCAAAAAATCACCAAAATCTTTCACTTCATCGAGCGAAATAACAAACGGATTCAGTTCCATCGCTAAACACATTTCCACGCCTTTAAGCGTGGCTTTTTTGCCGGCTAAATCGTTATCAAAGGCCAGATAAAAATTGCTGGTTAAACGCCTTAAGGCTCGTAAATGTTCATCGGTTAAAGCCGTGCCACAGGTGGCCACGGTGTTGGTGAAACCTCGTTCATGGGCAAACACCACGTCTAAATTACCTTCTACCAAAATAACGGCATCAAGTTCTTTAATGCTGTTGCGGGCTCGGTCTAAACCAAATAAGGTGGCCGATTTATGGTACACGGGGTTTTCTGGTGAATTAACATATTTCCCCACTTTTTCGCGGTCTAAAATATCGCGGCCAGAAAAGGCGATAATCTCACCGTTTCGCGGCTCACAAATTGGAATCATCATGCGACCCCAAAAACGATCCATCATGGCTTGGTCGCCAAAGCTTCGTTCAAACGCCACGCCAGATTCGGCAATTAATTTTTCTTTAAACCCTTTTTTAAGCAAATGTTTCGTGAGCCCGTCTTTGCTATCGCCGCCGTAACCCAGTTGCCAACGGGCCATCATGTCGTCGGTTAAACCTCGACTTTTGGTGTAGGCTTTGGCCTTGGGAGTGTTTTGCCAGGTCGTGGCAAAAAATTCAGCGGCCGCTTTGTGGAGTGAGAATAAATCTTGTTTGTCGTTTTTAGTAGGCCCTTTATCCGCGCCAAAATCTTTCGGAATTGTAACGCCAGCCATGTCGGCCAAAATTTCCACCGCTTCGCGAAAAGAGCAGTTTTCAATTTTTTCAATAAAACTAATGGCGTCACCGCCTTCGGCAGCCCCAAAGTCATACCACATTTGTTTTTCAGGACTGATCGAAAAACTAGGGGTTTTTTCGTTCCGAAACGGACTCTTACACGAAAAATTCTTCCCCGCTTTTTTAATTTCGGCATATTTGCGCACGATTTCGACTAAATCGACTCGTGATTTTACGTCTTCAACAAATCTATCGTTCATTTAGTAAGAAGGCTAGTGTGCTAGATTGCTAGTTTCTACTTCCCTAGCTTTCTAGCTTTCTTTCTCTACTTGATTTTTAAAGGTTTTTGAACTACAAATCAACCGCTCTTTCGAGAGACAATACGCTTCAATGTAAATTGAGGTGAGGAAAGTCCGAGCTACCAGCGAAGGCGCATTTACGGCTAACGGCCGCTCCGCGGTGCAGCAATGCATGGTGAGGGAAAGTGCCACAGAAACTATACGGCGCTCTGCCCAGCAGAGAAACCGGTGAAAAGTCCCTTTGAGTAGGGAAAGCTACGACGCAAGGCGTAGCAGTTGGTAAACCCAAGTGGGTAGCTAGGCGGGTGGCCCAAAATCGGTGAGTTAGCCTTCCAACGAAGACCCGAGTTTGGTTCCGTCGCTTGAGGGGTTCAGCAATGAGCTTCCTAGATAAATGTTGTCTGAAAAACAGAACTCGGCTTACCAGAGAAAGAGCAAACCTAAGAAGTGAATTTCACTTCTTAGGTTTTTATGGCCACGAAGTTTTTGTCTCTTTTGGCAAAAAGAGATATAAAAAAAACCTATGAAGATATGTCTTTTCGGCTCAACCGGCCTTCTCGGTTCTGAATTTAAAAAATTATTTGCAGCGCAAAACCTCAATTTTATAGCGCCTAAAAGTAACGACGTTTCATTGCTGAAGCACGATAAAGTGCTGGAATATTTAAAAACAGAAAAACCAGATTTAATCGTTAACTGTGCGGCGTATACGGCCGTTGATAAAGCGGAAACCAATAAAGATATTTGCTTTAAACTGAATGCTGAGGCGGTCGAAAACTTAACCAAAGCCGGAATCCCGTTGATTAATTTTTCAACCGAATATGTATTTAACGCCCCGGCGGGGTTAGAAATCCCAGAAGACTACGCGCGCGATCCGCAATCAGTGTATGGGCAGTCAAAAGCCAAAGCCGAAGCAGCGCTAGAAGCTTCGGAAGGGGACTGGTGGAATATTCGCACCAGCTGGTTATGGAGCGATGGTTCTAATAATTTCGTCTCAACGATAAAACGTTTGAGCGAAAAATACGACGAACTAAAAATAATTGATGACCAAATTGGTCGACCAACCTATGCGCCCGAACTAGCAGCGTTTGTGGTTGAGCATTTTGTGAAACCAATTTTAAGTTCCGAGTTCGAACTTAGTTCGAACTCAGTTCGAACTCGAATACCAGACAAAGGCCACTACCACCTGCAAAACCAAGGCGTGCCGGTGAGCTGGGCGGGCTTTGCGCAGTATTTTTTAAATCAAACAGGCTGGCACGGCACCATTAAAAAAATCAGTACCGAAGCCTATGGCGCGCCGGCGGCACGGCCAAAAAACTCAGTGTTAAAAAACACAAAACTAGCCGATCAATTATCTGATTGGAAAACTCGTTTTTAATTTTAAGGGTCTCTGACTTAATCGCTTGACCTAAAACCTTGATTCTCTATATTCACGCGCGATTTAGGTGTATTTTTACACTAAAACAACCCACTCCTAATTTTTTAATTTTCGAAAGCCATGGCCAACGACAAACACTATCCTCTGGATAAAGTCCGAAATATCGGAATTATCGCGCATATTGATGCCGGTAAAACAACCACTACTGAACGTATTTTGTACTATACAGGTAAATCTCATAAAATCGGTGAAGTACATGAAGGGGAAGCTACCATGGATTGGATGGAGCAAGAACAAGAACGAGGGATTACCATTACTTCAGCAGCGACAACGGCTTTCTGGAAAGATTGTCAGTTAAATATTATTGATACGCCCGGTCACGTGGATTTCACGGTTGAAGTAGAGCGTTCAATGCGAGTCCTTGATGGTGCCGTTACGGTATTTGATGGTGTGGCTGGGGTTGAGCCCCAATCTGAAACGGTATGGCGACAAGCGGACAAATACAATGTTCCGCGAATGGCTTTTATTAACAAACTTGATCGAACAGGCGCTTCATTCTGGCGTTCTTACGACTCAATTATTGAGCGACTAACCAAAAATGCCTTCCCAATTCAATTACCAATAGGAATCGAGCAAGGTTTCCACGGAATTATCGACTTGATCACGATGAAAGCCATCACTTACCATGATGATCTTGGTAAAGATGTGCGCATTGAAGAAATTCCAAATGATGAAATTGACTTAGCGCGTGAATGGAAAGAAAAATTAGTAGAAGCGGTAGCGGGTCTTGATGAAACGCTTATGGAAAAATTCCTAGGGGGAGAAGAAATCTCTGAACAAGAACTTAAAGACGGTATTCGTCGAGTTACGTGTTCTGGTGAATTTATTCCCGTATTAACGGGGACAGCCCTTAAAAATAAAGGGGTACAACCACTGCTTGATGCGGTTATTGATTACCTGCCAACACCATTGGATGTACCAGCGGCGCAAGGCGTTAATCCAGATAACACGGAAGAAGAGATTAACTTTGAAGCGAAAAATTCAGCGCCACTAGCGGCTATCTCATTTAAAATTGCAACCGATCCTTTCGTCGGACGAATTACCTTTGTACGTGTGTACTCTGGTGTACTTAAATCTGGAGATACGGTGTACAACCCAGCTTCTGGGAAAAAAGAACGAATTGGTCGTCTTTTACAAATGCATGCCAATAGTCGTGAAGAAATTGAAGAAATTCCAGCGGGTCATATCGGGGCGGTTATCGGACTTAAAGGGGCTCGAACCGGAGATACACTTTGTCTTGAAAAAGAGCCAATTGTATTGGAATCAATGGAGTTTCCAGAACCTGTAATTTCTATTTCGGTTGAACCTAAAACGAAATCAGATCAAGAAAAAATGGGAATCGCGCTACAAAAACTAGCCGAAGAAGATCCAACGTTCCGAATTCGAACTGATGAAGAAACGAATCAGACTATCATGTCTGGAATGGGAGAACTTCACCTTGATATCTTGGTAGATCGAATGAAACGTGAGTTTAAAGTAGAAGCGAACATTGGTCAGCCTCAAGTGGCTTACCGAGAAACGATCACTAAAGAAACAGAAGCGAAATACACCCACAAGAAACAATCAGGAGGACGAGGGCAATTTGGGGATGTCGCGATTCGAATGAAACCGGCTGAACCAGGTTCAGGTATTAAATTCGTCAATACTATTAAAGGGGCTGCCATTCCGAATGAATACATCCCAGGGTGTGAAAAAGGTCTAAAAGAAGCGGTGACTCGTGGTATTCTAGCCGGATACGCCGTGGTAGATGTTGAAGTAGAATTATTTGATGGATCATACCATGATGTAGATTCGTCTGAGCTAGCGTTCAAAATCGCTATGATTAAAGCCTTTGAAGAAGGGGGTAAAAAAGCGGGCCCAGCAATTCTAGAACCAATGATGAACGTAGAAATTATTACACCAGAAGATTTCTTAGGAGATGTAATGGGGAATGTTTCTTCTAAACGTGGAATGGTGCAAGAAATGGGAGACCGAGGTCTAGCGAAATTTGTAAAAGCAAAAATCCCGTTAGCTGAAATGTTCGGATACGCAACTGAACTACGTTCTATGACACAAGGTCGAGCGTCTTACAGCATGGAGTTTGGTGAATACGCTAAAGTGCCAAACGCGGTGGCTGAAAAAATTATTGCTGACCGAAAAGGAGAATAATCTTCTTTTCGTATCCTTGCGTAAGCGGGGATCTTCAATAATTCAAATAGAACCTAAAAAGCCCTGCCCTGCAGGGCTTTTTATTATTCAAATTCACTTTTAGCGTCGTTTAACTTAACGCCAGCACTTTTAACTTCGTATACGAATTGTTCGATAGATTCGGCTATAAGTTGTTCTAAGGTTTTTGCTTGCCCACAATAAGCAGGGCGTTTTTGTCGAGCGGCGAACGTTTTTTGAATATCTTGAAAACTTTTCCGTCGAACGGCTTCCCATTTATTCAGAAGTGAGGATTTTTTTTCTTGGGGAAGGGCACTATTTTCTATATCAATTTTTAAGCCGGAAAAGAGCTGCGTTGTTAGTGGACCAGCCCCTAAACAGTCATATTGACCACAAACAGAAAACCCAGCGAGCGAGCGTTCTCCGTAGATAGTACATCTTTTGTTTGCCCCTAAATGTGGGCATTCTTTGCCCGCAGGCTTCGATTGTCCAAGGTCGTTAGTATTCAAGATTGTGAGTTCGGTACAGCATAAAGCATCACAGGCACTACAGTCCGTTCTAAAATCTCCTAAGCGTATTCTCATGAAATAAAAATAATATAAAAACACAATCGGTCAATGCTACATATTTTTACTTATTATGAATAATAGATGAAATCCAAGGGGGTTGCATTTCCCCAGCAATGACTAAAATTTAGGGGTATGAATTACGGACAGATAATTAAAGACTCTTGGCATATCACCGTGGAAAACCCGCGGATTAAGTGGCTCGTACTGATTCCAAGCTTCTTTGGGGTGCTTATTTTTACTATTGAAATTGCCTGGCAGCTTTATTTGTACATGGATAAGTACGAATTAATGGATATCACGGCTGGAGAAGGCTATGGCATGCTTTTGCGATATGTGGCCGATAATAGCTTGTGGGCCGTTAGTATTTTGGCCGTACTCTTGATTGCCGTTTTTATGTTCATTGTGCCGTTATGGGTGCAGGGAACCTTGATTCTTTGTGTTCGGCATAAGTTGGTCAGCCCTGATACTAAATTTCTGTTACGTCCTAAAATGCTAAAAGGCTTGGAATACTTTTTTCCTTTTTTTAAGTTTGAAGCCGCCACTTCAATCTTTTCGTTGCTTTCAATCCTCTTTTTTGCACTGAGTTTGCACCGTTACTTCGAGTCGCTGTTTAGCTTTGTATGGCCCGTTATTGTGGCCTACGCCTTTGTGGCGATGATTATAAATTTGTTCTTAAGTTTTGCGCCGTTTTATATTGTGACACAGAATTTATCGACGAGTGAAGCCATTAAAAAAAGTGCAGCTTTAGTTTTTACGCATTTAGGCGAAACTATCACCATTATGCTGTTGATGTTTTTAGTAAATTTTAGAATGGTCTTGAATGTAGTGGTCGTGTTAGGGGTGCCAATTGCGATGTTGGCGGCCTTTACTATTTTTGCGACGCATACGGCCATTATTCTTTCGCTTATTTTTGGGCTGGTGTTGGTCAGTTTAGCCGCCTATCTAACCGCCATAATGGCCGTTTTTATGACGACCGTGTGGGCCTTGAGCTTTGAGATTCTAAAAGCCGAACATGATCAGATAATTGCGATCGATGAAGAATAAAACCTTGTGGCTTCTGGCCTTAGGTTTGGCGGGAGTGTGTGCGTGGTCGGCTTGGAATTTTACCCAGCAAAGTCAGCCTAAAAGTATTATCGGTATTCAAAACTCAGGGGTTGTTTTAACGGTAAATCAATTGCCGCTGCTGTATTGGGGGAACGTAGAGAACTTTGGTGATTTAGGGCTACAGATTAAAACCCACCTTCGTCAAAATTTGGCGGAGGTAACTGTAGGCGAAACGGTGCGTTACAATGGCTTAAGCTATACGCAAGTGCAACCGGGTTTGTTTTTAGTACGGCTTGGTAGCCAGCGGGTTTTTATTTTTACCGATCCATTTAAACCTGAAGATTTGAATCCAAACGTGGCCTTAGAATTTAAGAGTGATTGGACGGTTTTACAACGCAGTAGTTTGCTACCAGACGCTTGGCCAGAACCTCTGCGGGGCTGGGTTGTGCTCGGTCCTCAAATAAGCGAAAGTTTAGAAACTCTTTCTTTACAGAGCCAAAAACCCGTCGTACGCCCAGAAAGTGCGGGCACCGTGTGGCTTAAAAAAACGCCCGATGCGGCGTGGCAGGTTTTAAAACCATAACATTTATTGTCATTCCTGCGCAGGCAGGAATCTAGGTCTTTAAATTCATTATAAAACTGGATCCCCAGTCAAGCTGAGGATGACAAGCCGATATTTTTATATACAGTGTTTTTGATGCATTTTTCCGACCGACTGGCCGCCGTTATTAAAGCTAAAAATTCATGTTTAATGCTGGGGCTGGATCCGAATTGGGAGAAAATAAAAGAATTACGAATTACGAGTGACGAATTACGAGTAAAGGCAGATTTACAGCAAAAAGCCGATATTTTTGAACGCTTCTGCATAGACATGACCAACGCTTGTGCGGAAAAAGTCTGCGGCATTAAAATCCAAATGGGGTATTTTGAAGCCCTTGGTTCGGTGGGCGTTAAGGCCGTGGAAAATATTATTGCCTACACGCGGCTTAATCATCCAGAGCTAATCATAATGATGGACGCTAAACGCGGCGACATTGGTTCTACCAGTGAAGCCTATGCCCAGGCCTTTTTAGGGGCTGAAAGCCCGTTAGCGGGCGATTGTGTGACGGTGGCACCATATATGGGAAGCGACTCTATAGTGCCGTTTGATATGCTCGCAGAGAAGCTTGGGAAAGGTGTTTTTGTTCTGGCTAAAACCTCAAACCCCAGCAGCGAACAAGTTCAAGATATTGTGGTTAGTAATGGAGATACTATTGCCGAACGGTGGTCAATGGGGCTCGCTGATTTAGGCGGAAAATATAAGTCTCCAAACCAAAAATATAGTCATTATGGAGCGGTTGTTGGCGCCACACATCCTGAAGAACTACCAAAGTTCCGCAACATTCTAAAATCTTGCTGGATGTTGTGCCCTGGGGTGGGCGCGCAAGGCGGAAAAATAGAAGACGTGCTGGCGATTCGTGACGAAGACGGCTTAGGCGTTTTAATCCCCGTCTCTCGATCGGTGTTATATGCCAGTAGCGGTGAGGATTACCTTACAGCGGCTCAAGCCGAAATTGAAAACTTGTGGGCAGCCCAGAAGTTATAATTATGTCATTCTGAATTTATTTCAGAATCTTCAATATTTTCTTTTGAAGTTAATGCGCCCTGATTCCTGATTGCTTCAGGATCTCAGATTTTATTTCATTCTTTTTGAAAAAAGAAACAAAAACTTTGTTGCCCTATTGAATTTTAGACGCCTTAATCGGTTTACTTTCTAAATTTTCATAACTCGTTTTGAAGGTTTTTAAAAAGCGATGAAAATTTTACGAAAGCTTCACCGTTAGGCGTGGCTAAAATTCAAATAAACGCAACGATTGGAATATCTTATAAGACTTTCTTTTCATACAAAATTCTGCTACAATAAGCCTTAATAAAAACAAAAAAGCATGAAAATCGAATTCTCTGGGGCGGCACGACATGTAACCGGTTCTAAACACTTGTTGCATCTTAACGGTAAGAAGATTTTACTCGATTGTGGTTTGTTTCAGGGGCGGCGAAAGCAGGCCGCTAAGTGGAACGCAATGTTCCCTTTTGAGGCGAAAGATATTGATGTATTGGTGCTTTCTCATGCGCATATCGATCATTCAGGCGCCATTCCATTGCTGGTTAAAAAAGGGTTTGAAGGCCCTGTTTATTGTACCCATGCCACCCGAGATTTATGCGCGGTGATGCTGCGTGATTCCGCTTTTATTCAACAACGCGATGCCGAATGGATGCGCGAAAGCGGGAAAGACCCAGAAGCCGAGCCACTTTATACGATTGAAGATGCCGATAAAGCGATTGCTCAGTTTCGATCAGTTAATTATGACCATAAGTTTAAAGTCTCCGATGGAGCCTTTGTAACGTTCCGCGATGCGGGGCATATTTTAGGTTCCGCCGTAGAAGAATGGGAAATTCATGACAATGACACACACCAAGATATTCGGTTTGGTTTTACTGGGGATTTAGGGCGGAAAGACTTACCTGTGTTGAAAGATCCGGTACATTTACATGATCTAGATTTTTTACTGACAGAATCTACTTACGGAGACCGATTACATGATGAAATTAAAGACGTGGAAGAAAAATTTGCCCAGAGCGTTAATGATATTAGAAAACAGAACGGAAAAATCATTATCCCCGCGTTTGCCATGGGGCGAACGCAAGAGATTTTGTATATTTTAAGAAAACTAATTGCGAAAGGAAAAATTGAACCTTTACCCGTGTTTGTGGATTCACCACTCGCCTCGGCCACTTCAGAAGTGTTTCAAATCCACCCAGAGTGTTATGACCGAGAGCTAGCCGATTTAATTACCCGAGGCATTAATCCATTTATTAGTGGTGAAGGCGTGCAGTTTACCGCCAGTGTTGATGAATCGAAGGCGCTGAATAAATTCCCAGGCAGCTGTATTATTATTTCAGCCAGTGGGATGTGTGAATTTGGGCGTATTCGTCACCATTTATCCAATAGTATTCAGGATGATAAAAATTTGGTATTGATTGTGGGGTTCCAGGCAAAAAATACGCTAGGGCGAAAACTGGTAGAGGGAGAAAGCCCGGTAAATATTTTCGGGGAGCCGCATATAGTAGAGGCTGACGTTAAAATTTTTAACGCTTTTTCTGGTCCTCAGCCGGTGAATAAGTAAATTTTGTATTTTCATCTGCTCCAGTAGTTTTTTTGGTTAAAGCACTATTTCTTTTAAATAATCTTCCAGTCCAAGAATAAGATTGTGCTGCTGTGTCTTCTATAT
>CAJQJI010000047.1 GCA_905478675.1 Candidatus Altimarinota bacterium | reverse complement strand
GGTGGCTTCAGACTCCGGAGGTCGATAAAACAGCGCGACACCAAAGTGAAATTAGAGCCTTACACGGTCGTTCTGGTTGGCGAAACAAGGTAGAACATGCGTTACGCGATACGAGCGCAGAGGTGGTTCAGTTGCCTAAAGCTTTTCGCCCGCCAGCTCAACCTCCAGCAGAAGATGCAGTTTTGTCGGCGCCTGGTTATCATGCAGAAACGCCTGAACGAATTGGGCCTGTTTTTTTAGGTATAGCGTACTATTTAGCGAATCTACCTGAAAATTTGAATTGGTTTAGCGGTATTAATCAATCGCTTTATGTGCCGCCTGAAATAAGTGATTCGTTTAGCCGTTTAGGGCGAGCTGAAAGTGCGTGTCATACTTTTCGTTATACTTCTCAATTAGAGTCAACGGTAGGGGCTTTGATTAGTTATTACTATCCAGGCCTAGTGTCATCTGATTCGCAGCTTAAAGCTCGTAAGATTAACAAAAATGAAGCGGAGTATTATACCCCTTTGCCAGAACCGGATTTTGAGGCGTCTTTAGAACCAAAGCTTCAGTGTTTTACCATTGATAAAGACTTGGCGGCCAAACATTTTGGGAGGGAAGACGGTTTAACCTTAGGCCTTACCACCGAAGAAGTTAAGCATTTATGGCAACGGCCGGCGGCTGAAATTGTTACTTTAAATATAAATGATAAACCGCGGAGTTTAACCGTGGGCGTGCTTCGGCGTTGGTTTCATTATACGCCGGATAAAATAGCCGAACCGGAGAACATGGCTCGTTTAAGTGTAAAGAAAAAATAAGTTATTTATGATAGACTGAACCCGTCTAATAAAAAAAATTAATGCCTCAGACTGATTTTGACGTCATTATTGTGGGCGGTAGTGCGGCGGGGCTTTCAGCCGCTTTAGTGTTGGGCCGATCACGACGTTCGGTGTTAGTGTTAGATGCGGGTGAACCGTGCAACGCTCCAGCGCCACATTCACATAATTTTTTAACGAATGACGGCGTGCCGCCGGCTGAAATTTTAAATCGAGGTCGGACTGAGTTGGGAAAATATGAAACCGTTGTTTTTAAAAATGATCGAGTGGAAACCGCTCGGCTAGCCGAAAACGGGTTTCGGGTAGAAACCGAAACAGGCGCGGCTTATGCCAGTAAAAAAATAATTTTAGCGATGGGCGTACACCCAATTTTCCCAGCGATTGAAGGGCTTGAAGCCTGTTGGGGAAAATCGGTGATTCATTGTCCTTATTGCCATGGTTATGAGTTTAAAGATCAACCGACGGCGTTATTGTTAGAACAAAAAAACTTCCTGCACTATTTATCGTCGCTGTATAATTTAAGCCGAAACGTGGTTTTACTCACCAATGGGCCCCGAGACTTTAGCGAGAAACAGTTAAATGTTTTGAAGCAGTATGATCTCAAAGTTATTAAAACCCCGCTTAAAAGTCTTTTGCATAACAAAGGGGATTTAGAAAAAATTGTTTTTAACAACGAACAAACCCTTGAGGTAGCGGCCTTATACGCGCCGCTTAAAGTGCAGTATAATAACGGGTTGGCGTACCAACTGGGTTGTGATTTAGGCGCCGAAGGCTTTGTAAAACGGAATGGCCAGATGAAAACCAATGTGCCAGGGGTGCTGGCTTGTGGCGATGTTTCGGGGGCGGCTCGATCGGTCGCCGTGGCGGTCGCTAGTGGAAACTTAGCCGGAATTTCAGCAAATGAAGCCCTGTGTAGTGAAAATTTTTAGTTTTTAGGTTAAGCTAGTACTCGAAATAATTAAATGAAGCCGATGTTGAAACAATATTTGACTCCGAAATACCTTAATCGCCTTATGATTACAGGCATTATTATTTATTGGCTTATCGTTTTTTTAAGTAGTTATCGTCATGGGGTGTTTAATTTTGAAGAAGCCGTTAAAGGCACCGGCGGTCTGGCTTGGTATTTGTTATTGTTTGTTATTTTTGTTTCACTCGCTCAAAAAATAGCCCGCTTACACCTGCCTAAAGTTTGGTTGTTTGCGGTCTTGCTGCCACTTCGGAAATGGGCGGGTATTTTTGCTTTTTTGGTGGTTGTAAGCCATAGCTTGTTTCAAATGTTAGATAAGGGGATTGCCACCAATATTTCAGAAATTATTAAAACCGCTTTTTCGACTGAACATGCTATGATTTTTGGGGCTTTAGCCTTTTTGATTATGTTGCCCTTATTTCTCACTTCTACTAATTGGGCGGTTAAACGTATGGGGTATAAATCTTGGAAAAACTTACAGCGCTTGGTGCATATAGCGTTTGTATTTGCCGCGGTTCATGTGACCTTAATTAACTTCTTTTCGCGTGGTGAAATCGAGTTTGGTCCCCTTATTTTGCTCGTTATTTATGGAGGAGGCTATTTTTATTTGTGGGTTCGGAAATTGCAGGCATCAAAGACCGCTTAGGCCTTTTTTAAACCAACGGCAGTTTGCCTTCGCCAGCGAGTTTCGTTTCCGTAAAACTCATAAATAAGCCGAGGATTACGCCGTCAACTAAAGTCCACCAAGGCGATTTAAGGCCGAAGGTGTGCATTTTATCAATAATAAAAGTCAGTTCGCCGTGGGCTAATAAAACTAACATTAAGTGCATAGTTAAGCCCATAAAAATACCCCGAAACCACCAGGGCATCGGAAATTTAAGTAATGGATGATGATCCATCACGCCAAAAAAAGCGATCAAAACCCCTAGCAATATATAAAAAAGCCACAGGCCGAGTCCAAAATAAATATCAAGGGGGACACCAATGAGCGGTAAAATAAAAAATACCAGCGCGCCAACAACGAAGCCAATAGATTTACCGATAATAATACGGTTCATAATAGAGTGTTTAAGGCGCATGCTGGAGAAAGTTAAAATATTTAAAGGTGTAAAGGTTTAAGCGCAGAATGTATCAAAAAAGTGTGGGTCGATGCCTAAAGTTTGGCATACCAAACGAGTGCCCGCCCGCATAAAGCTTTTGGTTTGTTCTGGGTCTTGAGCGATTTTGGGAGGGACACTTTGTAATGATTTTTGAATATTGAACATTAAATAGGCCGTAATTTGCGGATCTTCGGCCGAACTAAAACTGCCTTCTTTTTGCCCTTGAGCAATGATAGAGGTCATAATTGGAACAAAGTTTTGGCACGAGGCCGCCTGCATTTTTTGTTTTAAAGGCCCCGATTTAGAGCTGTTAAAAATATTAATGAAGGCTTGTTTTTGTTGGGCAAACACTTCCTGTTTAACCGAAATTATTTCGGTTAGTTTTTCTAAGGCGGACAGATCTTTTTTTAAAATAGCTTCAAACTCTGTTTTCATTTGCTCAGAAATTTGCGCAATGGCGGAATCGGCAATATCGTTTTTCGACTTAAAATGATGATAAAGCGCGCCCTTAGAGAGATCTGTGGCTTCCATAATGTGGGCCATGGTGGTTTCTTCATATCCGTCTTCGGCAAATAATCGAAGCGTTTCTTTTATGATTTTTTCTTTGGTTGGGTGTAGCTTTTTCATGGCTCTCTTAAGTTGGACTTAGATTGATAATAGCGCGATTTTATGGTAAAATCAAACCGACGGTCGGTTTACGTAATAGCGTTTTATGTCGGATACAAAAATAAAAAAAGAAAGACTTTCGAAATTCCAAAAAATTAAGTGTTTTTTGTTAAAACATTGGTTTTTAAGCCTGGCACTAGCGCTTATTTTAGGAGGCGCCTTTAATTGGTATCTCAAGGCTGGTAAGGCGGATATGCCAGAATATATAACGGAAAAAGCGACTCAGCGTGACGTGGTTCGCGAGGTTTCGGTTAACGGGCAAATAAAAGCTAAAGAGTCACGGGAACTAGCCGCCAGCATGACCGAGGAAGTGGTAGCCGTGCTGGTTGAAGAGGACGAAGTAGTGCAGGCGGGCGATGTTTTAGTTGAATTTGATTCAGCCGCACTTGAGTTACGGCTCGGGCAAGCCCAAGCGCAATTAGCGCAGGCTAAGGCCGTGCTTGATCGGCAATTAGCGGGGGCCACCGGCAGTGATATTGCATTGTCTCAGAATGATGTGCAAAGTGCGCGAGTGGCCTTAGAAGCGGCAAAAGAAAATTTAGAAAAGTTAGAGGCGCAAAAAGAAAACAATGTTGATATTGCAGATTTGAATGTTAAGACGTCTGAATTAGCGTTGAAAAACGCTCATATTCGGTTTGATAATACCCAGAGTACTACGGGGCAAAACTCAAGTTTGAGTGAAGATCAATTAGCTGACGCCCTAGAAAGTGCGGTAACCGTTTATAAGGCGGCTTGGACCGAAGTAAAAGAAGCCCAGATTACGGCGAACGCGGTAATTAAAGAAGATCGATTTTCGAGTGAAACAAGCCGATACGGAGACGTTATTTTTGGAAACAAAAATAGTATTTTAACCAGTAAAACGAAACAAGATTACCGCGAATTTAAGCTGCATTTAACTAGTTTTAAATCTAATTATGCGCCTTCAACACAAAGTCTTTGGGTCGATTCAACGAACGCCTTACATAAATTAAAAGCGATTGAGGATTTAGTAAACGAAGGTGTTTTACTTCTTTCTACGACAGCGGATTTAGCGAGTGCTACCATTGATCCTTCACAAATAGATAAAGCTCGGAGCGATGTTAAAACGGTGGAACGAAAACTACTTTCAGAAGCAACACAAATTCAGGCTTCTATTCAGGCGATTGATTCGGCTCAGCTTAATATTAATAGCGGTGGATCGCAAAACACGACCACGATTGATAACGTACGAGCGGATTTTGATACCATTAGCAGTCAATTTGAACAAGCTCAGTATAATAAAGACCAAATTATTATTCAGGCGGATACCGCTATCGCTCAGGCTCAGGCCGAAGTAGCCGCTCGGCAAGTGGCTTTAAATCGAGCCCTTAATGGTTTGGGAAAAGTACAGGAAGATCCACGAGACGTGGATTTAGGCGCGAATCAAGCCGCGGTGCAGATGGCCGAAAACCAAGTGGCTCAAGCCCAACTAGCGTTAGATAAAGCGCAGGTGGTGAGTCCGATTGATGGCTTGGTGACGGTTGTAAATGCCAAAACCGGCGAACGACCAAACGCGGCGTTACCGTTAGTGGTTATTAAAAGCCAAGATTTAGAAATTATAGCCGATATTCCGGAAACCGATATTGGAGATATCAAAGTAGGGCAAACCGCTCAAGTTACGTTTGATGCGTTTTCTTCACAAGATATTTATACCGCCACTGTGGTTAAAAAGGCGAAAGCCGAAACAGTAGTACAAGGGGTTATTTATTACCAAGTCACCTTAGAATTAGATAAAACGCAAGACCATGATTTAGAACGAGTGCTTTCGGGGATGACGGCCGATATTGAGTTATTAATTGATAGCCGCGAATCTGTTTTTGCGCTCGAACCACAATCTATTATTTATAACAACGGTCAGCCGCATATTCGCCTTTTACAAGAAACAGCGGGTGTTAAAACGGTTGAAGAACGGGCGGTTGAATTAGGTTTAGAAGGGAATACTTATGTAGAAATTCTAAACGGCTTAGAGGCCGACGACATAGTGATTTTATACGAAGACCTAGGTACGCGTAATCCTTTTGAATAATGAGTTTGATTAAAATTAATGGCATCAAACGAACCTATAACGCCGACACAGAGGTGGCCTTAACCGTGTTGCATGGTATTAATTTAGAAATCGAAGAAGGCGATTTTGTTAGTATTATGGGGCCGTCTGGGTCTGGGAAATCGACCCTCATGCATATTTTAGGGTTTCTTGATTCGCCTTCAGAAGGGACTTATAAATTTGAAGACGTAGACACAACCGATTTTTCAGAAAATAAATTGTCTGATATTCGAAACGCTAAAATTGGGTTCGTGTTTCAAGCGTTTAATTTGTTGCCTCGAACCACCGCGCTAGAAAACGTGATGTTGCCCTTGATTTATGCCGGCGTACCAGAAAAAGAACAACAAGAACGCGCTCAAGAAGCGTTAGAAATGGTTGGTTTAGGCGATCGACTAGATCATACGCCCGCCCAGCTTTCAGGCGGACAACAACAACGGGTTTCGATTGCGCGGGCCTTGGTTAATAACCCACGGGTTATTTTTGCCGATGAACCAACCGGAAACTTAGATACCGCCAGTAGTTATGAAATTATGGCTATTTTTGAGGCGCTTAATAACCAAGGCAAAACGGTGATCATGGTAACTCATGAAGATGATATTGCCGCTTATACCAAGCGTATTATTTTAATTCGTGATGGGGTGCTTGAAAAAGATGCTCAGAATAAGAAGCGTCAGAATGCGGAAAAAGCGCTGAAAAATTTTCAGAAAAAAGTTAAACAAAAAGCATTATGAAGGGCTTAAAGCTAACCCTGAAGTTGGCCTTGCGTGGGCTTTTTACCAATTTAGGGCGCAGTGTGTTAACCATGCTGGGGATTATTATTGGCGTGGCGTCGGTGATTACTATTATGGCCGTGGGTGATGGGGCACAAAGCTTGTTAACGGGCGCGATTGCCAGTAGTGGGACCAAAAATGTAACCGTTATTTCTGGGAGTGAAGATAACGGGGTACGGCAGGGGATCTTTGTAAAAACGCTGACGCTTGATGACGCGGAATCTTTAGCGTCTATGCCTTATGTTAACGCGCTTGATGCGCAAACCGATGGTACTTTTAGTGTCGTGTACCAAGGAGAAAGTGTCAGCACTTCGGTTAAGGGCGTTACGCCCAATTATCCAACGGTTGAAAATCATGCCGTGCTGCTGGGACGTTTTTTTACTGAAGCCGAAAACCGTAGTAAGAAAAAAGTGGCGACTTTAGGTTATAACTTGGCGCAAGATTTGTTTGGAAACCAAAACCCTATCGGCAAAAAAATTAAAGTTGGCGCGACCAGTTTTACGGTGGTTGGTATTATGGAAGAAAAAGGCGCCAGCTTATTTGGCAGCAGTGATGATGCGATCTTTGTGCCCGTTGAAACCATGATGACCTTGTTGCTGAATGAATCTAAGGTGATGTCGATTGTGCTGCAGTTAGAAGACGAAATTTATATTGATAGAACTACCGAAACCATTAAAGCCAAACTGCGTTATAAGCACGATATTGATGACCCCGAAGACGACGATTTTACCGTAGTTTCAGTGGCGCAAACCTTAGAAATGGTTGAAACTATTACCGGTGCGGTCAGTGCTTTTTTAGTGGTGATTGCGGGGTTTTCTTTAATTGTGGGCGGGATTGGTATTATGAATATTATGCTGATGAACGTCACTCAGCGAACGCGTGAAATTGGCCTGCGTAAAGCTTTGGGGGCCACGCCTGAAATGATTCGCCAACAGTTTTTGGTGGAAAGTTTAGTGCTGACTATTACGGGGGGCATTATTGGCACTTTGATTGGAATACTTCTGGCCTGGATTATTGCCTTGGGGGCGCAGTATGCCGAGTACGACTGGGTGTTTCATATTCGACCTGAAGCCATTTTATTAGGTGTGGGGTTGGCGGGTATAACGGGGTATGTGTTTGGTTCTGGGCCGGCGAAAAAAGCCGCAAAATTAAACGCGATTGAAGCTCTTCGTTACGAATAATAAAGCATGAGAAAATATTTTTATTTGGCTCGCAACTCCCTCAGAACGCTTGGTAAAAACCGTAAGCGGACGTTGCTGACGTTGCTGGGGATTGTGGTGGGAACCGCCGTGTTAACGCTGGTGCTTAGTTTAGGAAAAGGCTTAGAAGGTTTGATTATGAACCAGTTAGGTTCGTTTTCACCAAATACTATGGTGGTTGAGGTGCAAACGCCCCCGAGTTCTAAAGCGGGGGTTATGGCGGCTTTAGATATTAAAACCTTAGAAGTAAAAGATTTAGAAGATATTCTGGCCATCGATGGTATAAGCCATGCTTCAGGCTGGTACACGGGTACGGGCAGAGCGCAGTTTGGGCGAGAAGATGAAAATATTACCATCTCAGCGGTAAATACAGATTTCCCTTTTACGCAAAATTTTCCGATAGCGTTGGGCCGTTTTTTTAATGAAACCGAAGATAGAGCCGGTGAAAAAGTAGTCGTGTTAGGCTTAGATTTAGCCGATAAATTAAGTAATAACCAACCAACGCGCTTGTTACAGCAAAAAATAAAAATTAATAATCACTCATTTCGAGTGGTTGGTATTAGTGATGAGGTGGATGCTATGGGACCAATGAGCTTTGGAGATATGGCTTTTATTCCGTTAGAAGCGGGTTCTAAACATTTATGGGGCGAAGAGCACTTGCAAGCTATTATGCTGCACATTGAAGACGCTTCACAAACCGATCGTTTGTCATGGCGGATTCAAAATGTCATGCGACGAAACCATGATATTGATGATCCTGAAGATGATGATTTTGCGGTGCGGACGTTTACGCAGTTAATGGAGATTGTAGATACAGTGCTCACAAGTGTTAATTTATTATTGGCGTCGCTGGCGGGTATTTCTTTATTAGTGGGTGGGGTTGGTATTATGAACGTGATGTATGTAACCGTGAGTGAGCGCACCAAAGAAATTGGTTTACGCAAAGCGATTGGGGCTCGTCCGAGTTTAATTTTATTACAGTTTTTGTTTGAAGCTTTAGTGCTTACGGGGCTTGGTGGAATTTTAGGGGCCGCTTTCGGCGTGGCGTTAGCTTGGTTTATTAGCTTGGGTGCTAACTATGCTGGGTTTGATTTTCCATTCTCTTTACCGTGGTCGGGCATTGCCGGTGCCGTGTTAGTTTCTATTTTTATTGGTTTAGTGTTTGGCTTAAAACCCGCTCAAAAAGCTGCACAATTAGAGCCTATTGCGGCTTTGCGAGCTGAGGTTTAAAGGCTTTTTTCTCTTTATTGAAAGATAAAAATTTTTGTGACGTATTATTCCTTGTCACTCCAATTTTTTAATTTCTTTATACTATGAAAAATCAAAAGACAATTACAAGCCTACTCTTGCTCGCTATTTTATTTAGCGTGACGAACGCGACTTACGCCCAAGGTATGGGGCCAGGACAAGGCACCCCTCCGGGGATGGAATTACCCGCTGACTGGGACACCATGACCGAAACCGAACAACAAGCGTACATGGAGGCCAACAAACCCGAAGGCGCGCCTGAGATGGGGAATCAGGGCGGTCA
>CAJQJI010000046.1 GCA_905478675.1 Candidatus Altimarinota bacterium | reverse complement strand
AAAAGAGTATGAAACCAAACGTGCCCAAGTTATTTACCGTTACATTGAACGTAAAGTAAATGAAGAAGAAGAAAGTACGATGGAAGATATTGATAAAGAATTAGCCCTTTTATAAACATGACCGTTAAAACACCAGAATCACAAAGTAGTTTAGAGGTGGCGCAAAGAAGTGCTGATGGCAATATCGATGCCACGATTGATCAAAATGATCAAATGCGCGCACGCCTAGAGCAACCCGCTAATCCAGACGCTTCAAAATTAGCACAAGAACACGCAAACCTGTTTGAGGAAAAAGTAAATGGAGCCGCTGTGCAAAAATCAGCGGTTCACAAAGGAGCGAATGGAAATTCTATTATGGAAAAAAGAGGGGCAACGGCTAAAGCCCTAGCACAAGATACGCTTGAGGCCGCTCGTAAAGACGCGGCGGATATGGCCGAAGCAGAACAAATTATGGGAGAAGTCGCTGAAATAAGAGAAGAGGCTCAAGAAGACGCGCAAGATACACAAGAAATTGATACCGCTGGTATTCCTGGAGGAGAACCAGAAAGCGGTGAAGTCGCCTCTTTAAGTGCCACTTATAATGGGGCCGAGGCAGAGGCTGGTGCCGCCTTAACCAGTATTGAAGCCGATACCGCCACCGCCATGAATGAAGCTTTAAGTGGCGTGCAAGAAGAAGGCCCTAATGCGCTCGTTCAAGCGGGTTAAAGTTCTGTTTTATAATCTGGGCTCAACAAATGAAAACACGTAAAATGACTCGTGGTTTCTTTTGGGGCTACATTCATAAATAGTTTGTACCCATCTAAACCAAGTTGCTGAGACACAGATTTAGCGACCCAAAACAAGTTTCCAAATTCTTCTAGATTTGTTTCTCGAACATCTAGCCCAGATTCAAACTCAGGGTTCTTTAGTTGAATCACTACATGGTGTTCACAGACTGGTTTTTCATGTGAGAACGCAATAGTGTCATCGTCTTCATAATAGACTAAATCCGTGGCGGCACTACACGCTAAGTTTGGGGCATAATCACTGCTCAATTGATGCAGGTGCACTCTTGGTACGACCTGCCCACCGACCGTGCCAACATTCATATGCAATTTATAAGTATCTAAGTCTTCTAAATCACTCACATATTTAGCCACTAAAAATAAACGACCAAATATATCTAAGTTCTCAGCGTGTACATCAAATCCAGTCACTAAACCATCTAGTTTAGGGACGATGAGGACATGAAAACTAGCCTTTGGATTAATATCTTTAAAAGCCATAACAACTTCGTCTTCGTAAACAATTTCAGCTGGAGCTTCTCCTTTTATAATTTGCGCGAACACATCTTCAACAACAAAATTCATAGGGGTTATTTTTATGTAACGTTCTGTCTAATTGTAAGAAAGGCAAAATAATTTTACAAACAGTCTGCTCTATTTTAATATCCATTACGTTTATGAACCTTTCTATTGTAGTGGTTATGCTCGGCTAATACCGACTTAAGAACTTGATCTTAAGCCGGGGCTAATGTTGAACCGCTTTTTTTATGTAAAACCGAGAATTTATGACTGGAGCTCAAGCCCTTCTCAAAGCCCTTGAAAATCACTTAGTGACAGAGATTTTTGCCTATCCTGGGGGGGCCGTTTTACCGATTTATGATGCCATGCCTGGCTCTAGTATTCGTCGTATTTTGGTACGACACGAACAAGCGGCCGCTTTCGCCGCGCAAGGCTATTCTCGGTCCACGCAAGGAGTGGGCGTTTGTTTAGCCACTTCTGGCCCAGGAGCGACAAATTTAGTCACGGGAATTGCGGATGCAATGTTGGACTCAATTCCAATGGTCGCCATTACCGGTAATGTATTTAAACATTTAATTGGCAGTGATGCTTTTCAAGAAACTGATATTGTGGGTATTTGCGAGCCAATCGTAAAACATTCTTACTTTATAGAATCCGCGGATGATATTCCTCGGGTGTTAGCCGAAGCTTTTTATTTAGCTAAAAGTGGGCGTCCTGGGCCCGTATTAATTGATATTCCAAAATGCGAACAAATGGCGGAAGTCAGTGCTTCTATACAAGCTAAATTAGAACGTAACGAAGGTTTTGATCTACAACTACCAGGTTATAAGTTACCACCAACCGTTAATGAAACGGCTATTAAAACAGCGGCACAACTAATAACTGAGGCTAAAAAGCCAGTGGTCATTTATGGGCATGGGGTTGTATTATCGAACGCGGAAGCCGACCTTAAAGCTTTTTTAGAAAAAACAAATATAGCTAATGTGTGGACATTACACGGGATTGGAGGCTACGATAATACCGCGGATCTAAGTTTGGGCATGCTGGGCATGCATGGAACTGGTGCGGCTAATTTTGCGGTACACCACGCCGATTTAGTTCTTGGTATTGGTATCCGCTTTGATGATCGCATTACGGGAAAATTAGAAGCCTTTAAGTCGAACAAAAAATTTATACACTTTGATATAGATTCTTCTGAATTTAATAAAAATGTTCCAGCTGTAGTCAGCTTACACGGCCAAATCCATGACACTTTACCCGCTTTAACCAAAGCCCTTAAAACCGGTTTGGCTACACAATATCAAACATGGAACACGACATTAATCAGCAAAAAAAACGCTTGGCCACTTGAGCGTGGTCCAGCCGAAAAGCTAACCGAAATTACCGTCATTAATCAACTTTATTCAACCTTAGGCGATGACGATGTGGTTTTAGTAGATGTAGGACAACACCAAATGTGGGCGGCGCAACGATTTTTCCCGAAAAAGTCACGCAAATTTTTAACCTCTGGTGGTTTGGGGACTATGGGCTTTTCTTTGCCAACCGCCATTGGGGCGACCTTTTCGGGCCATCGGGTTTGGTCTATTTCTGGTGACGGTGGCTTTCAGATGAACAGCCAGGAATTGGCCACGATTGCTCAAGATAACTTACCGGTAAAAATTATCATTCTCAATAATTCTTTTCTGGGCATGGTCCGCCAATGGCAAGAATTGTTTTATGATAAAAACTACGTTGATACGCCCCTTAAAAACCCAGACTTTGTGAAGTTAGGTGACGCCTATGGAATTCCAAGCTTCCGTGCGACCACCCCAGATGAAGCCGAGGCCTTAATTGAAAAAATGAAGCACCATGAAGGCCCAATTTTAGCCGAATTCAAAGTAGAAAAAGAAGAAAATGTTTTCCCAATGGTACCAACCGGAGACAGCCTTGGAAATACCTTGCTCGACAAAAATCATCAAATTGACGCCGCTTAATCCCCCTCTTTAACTATGACTGAAAGATTTATTCTGATTGTTATTACACGTAATGCCCCAGGCGTATTATCACGAATTTCAAGCTTATTACGCCGCAAGCTATTCAACATTGACTCGCTCACGGTTGGGCGCACCATTAACAAGCAAGAATCACGCTTTACGATTGTGATAGACGGAGATGAATCACAAGCGAACAAGGCCGCCTTACTCATTGATAGACTGGTTGAAATTCGCTCGGTTCAAGTTTTAAAACCTTCTCAATGTCTCCGTCGAGAGATTGTCTTAGCGCGCGTCAAAATTAGTTCTCCTGCACAAGCAGAACTCTTCCAAAAAGCTGAAGCCGCTATTTTAAGCCAAGAAGTCTCAAAAGAAAACGATCAAACGACGATTGAATTAATTGATACCTCCCAAAAATTAGATGCATTTTTAGAAAAATTAATTCAAGCTGATATTGAAGTTCTTGATTGGGTACGAAGTGGTATTATTGCTATGGAAGATCCTAACTAATACGTCTATCATAAGTTTCTGTAGTTTAATGGAAGAACAACCCCCTCCTAAGGGGTAAATACAGGTTCGATCCCTGTCGGAAACACCACGCGGATTCAGCTCTATTGTTTCTGGCGGATTTTTACGGTATAATTAAGCGAAATGAAATTTAACTACTCCCTTTGTTTTGGTCTCGCCTTAGTGCTCTTAAGTTTCTATGCGCCGAGCGCGTTGGCTCAAGGGATTTCCATCCTGCCTCCAGACGGCACCATTGAGGGCATGAGTATTACAGAGGGACAAGTGCACATGGTACATCTACCAGCACTCGTCCTTTACTGGGTACAAGTCGTCCTAAGTGTTGCTGGTGGTTTTGCGGTTGTAATGATTATGGTTGGTGGGGTTCAGTACATGATTGGGAGTGTTAGTAATGATAAAGAGCAAGGGAAAAAAACGATTACCTATGCCGTAGCAGGCTTAGTCGTCGCCTATTTTGCATGGTGGATTGTTGAGTTGATTCAAGTGTGGATTACGGCTTAGTTGTGTAAAAAAATTTGACGATTAAAAAATCTGTGTTACCTTTTTTCGTACAGATGAATTTTCAAATTTCTGCCTTACAACATCATCACCGTGAACTCCATTCGCGGCGCTTTTTGATGTAGAACCAAAAAATTCAACTACAAACCTTTAAGCCTCGCGAATGCGGGGTATTTTTTTATTTATTTAATTTTTTTACAACATGTTAAGACTCGGAATTTCAAAACAAGACAGAGTATTTACACCTACAAAAGAAACGCTTAATAGTGCTGGCTACCGGTTACGAAACTTTGACCGCACTGAAGAAGTTGATTTAAAAGACGAAGACCTGCGACTCATCGCCGTTAAAGACATTGATCAAGTAGCTTTTATGATAGAAGACGGTGAACTCGATGGCTTATTACTCGGAGCCGATATTGCTTATGAGGCTCAAAGTCGCATTAGTTCGCAATTACAAGGCGCGGTTACACCCCTTTTTGATTTAGAAAGGGCGAAATGCCGCATTGCCCCGATTGGTATGCCTGACACCCTGGGAAAACTCGACTGGCTCCTCTCTAAGTATCCTGGACTCTCTCGCCAGTATTTAGAGCGCGAAGACGTAAGTGAATTATTAAAAACTAATACCAAAGATATTCAGGTACGACCTTTTGGCTCTGGAGCAGATGTGCAAATTCGTCGTGCCCTTAAAGGGAACCAAATGGCGACTGATATTGTCGAAACTGGTAACACGGTTCGCCAAAATGGCGGCAAAATTCTTGATGAAGAAGGCGCGGCCCAAGCGTTTGGACTCAGGGCTCCGCTGCCAAACGTCATGGAGGCTTCTATTCAGCTCTTTGCGGTTGGTGATTTAGATGCCATTAAAGACCGAACGATGAGTGAATTTAAACAAAGAATTGAGATTGTTATTAATGCTGAAAAATACCGAATGGTTAAATATAATGTTCCCAATCAAGCGCTTCCAAACGTTTTAGCGCTTACTCCAGAACGAAAAACTCCCACTATAACACCGGCAGGCGAAGGTTTTAGTGCCGTTGAAGTTATGATTGATAAAGGGAAGGCCCCAAAACTAATTGTGCAACTTCAACAAGCTGGCGCTAACAGTATTGTCGCTACGCAGCCAGATCTTATTAGTGCCACCTAAATATGAACCAAATCTACCAAAACATATTCCATCATCCCCACTTCCCTGCTCTTTTACAAAACTCTAGAGCGGAGAGAGGCGTGGTGCCTTTCTTCGATTCACGAGTTCGAACTAAGTTCGAACTCAAAATTATAAAACCGTACATCTGGAAAGGATACGGCGATGAAACTGAACTATGAAAAAAATGCTGGCTTTGTGATAGCCATTGCGCAAGATCACCAAACAGGACAAGTGCTAATGGTGGCTCATGCCAACCAAGAAGCCATTGAAAAATCGGCTGAACTTGGTTTGGCCACTTTTTGGTCTAAATCTCG
>CAJQJI010000045.1 GCA_905478675.1 Candidatus Altimarinota bacterium | reverse complement strand
AATTTAAGGCTTCTTCTTTTTTAAAATTTAACTCAGACTCGCTATGACGAACGTTTTTAACACCACCTTTAACCCAGGGCCTTCACAAATTTCTGAGGCCACTAAAGCCGATATGCAGACCGCTATAGAGCAAAAAATACTAGAAATATCGCATCGTAGTGCGGATTTTTCGGCTATTTCGACGCAATGTATTACCGAGCTTAAAAAATTATTAGGCATTCCAGAGGATTACCGAGTGTTTTATTTAGACTCGGCGAGTCAGGCGTGGCACTCAATTATTTGCAATGTTGTCGCAAAAAGTAGTTTTCATTTTATAAATGGGGCTTTTTCTGCGAAATTTGCCAAAGCGTCGCAACTACTCGGCAAAAATGTGGAAAACATGTTGATAGATTGGGGGAAACAGCAAAATTTTAACGAAGTTAAGGGCTTAAACGCCTATGAATTAATTACGGTTTGCGCGAACGAAACCAGCACGGGGGTTAAAATTACAACGGAAGATTTGCAACATATTAGAAAAAAATCAGAAAACGCACTCTTGGCCGTAGATATAACCTCTTGTGCCGGGGTCGAGGGACTCCCTATTCAGTCGGCTGATTTATGGTATTTTTCTGTGCAAAAATGTTTTGGTCTACCGGCAGGATTAGGCGTTTTAATCGTATCTCCTAAGGCTTATGAAAGGTCGTTGCAGTTAAAAACAGCGCAAAAAAACAAGGCTGGTATCTGGCAATGGGAACAATTAGAAAAACCGATGGTTGAAAAAAATTGTCAAACGCCACAGACTCCAAACGTGCTTAATATTTATTTATTGGCCCAGCAGTGCACTCGCTGGAATCAAGCGGGTGGTTTAAAAGCCCAGCAGGATGCGGCTCAGGTGAAGATGAAGCTTTTAGAGGCGTGGGTAGAGCGGCATCCTGATTTAGATTTTTATGTGGAAGATCCGGCGCACCGTTCCACTACCGTATTAACGGTTAAGGCGGCACCCGAGGTAGTAACACAGATGAAAGCTAAAGCGCTAGCGGCCGGTTTGGTGCTGGGCTCAGGTTATGGTAAAACAAAGGCAGACGTGTTTCGTATAGCGAATTTCCCGGCGATTAGTACCGCGGACATAGAAACTCTGATTAAAACCCTCTCATGAAAGTAACTTTGTTAATGGCCATAACTTTAGACGGAAAAATTGCTCAATCGAGCGATCATTTCCCCGATTGGACCGGGAAGGCCGACAAAAAGTTTTTCATGGAAGAAACCAAAAAAGCAGGCGGTTTAATTATGGGATCTAAAACCTACGACACCATTGGCCGCCCGTTACCGGGGCGAAAAAATGTGATTATGACGCGCTCGCCAGAGTCTCGAATAAATGAATACGAGGCTTCACAGCTTGAATTTACCAGCAAGGCTCCCGCAGAAATTACAAAGCAGCTAGAACAAGAAGGATTTAAGGCCGTCATTTTGGGGGGCGGTGCGGAAATAAACACCTTGTTTGCTGAAGCCAATTTGATTGATGAAATCGTGCTGACGATCTCGCCGTTGGTTTTTGGTAACGGTATTAGTCTTTTTAATAGCGAAGTAGATTTAAAGTTGGAGCTGACAGAACTCACGACTTTAGATGACAATTTGGTGTGTGTGCGTTATAAAGTGTTAAAGTAGAACTCCATGATTTTAACCCGCCACGAAATTCGAGCCTTGATCGCCACCGGCGAACTCTCCTTTGAGCCGTCTTTAGACGAATTTCAAAACCAGCCACACGCGGTAGATTTACGGCTGGGAACGGTCTTTTACCTGCCTAAAATTTGGCGGATGACGGAGGCTGGACGCGAAGTCGTCGCCGTAGACGTAACCGAAACCGCGGGCGATAATTATGAAAAAATTGAACTGAAACCAGGCCAGTATTTTGATTTAGCGCCGGGGGAATCGATTATTGCCTCTACCCTTGAAAAAATTGGCTTAGAGGCACCAGATTTAATGGGGGTTTTGTACCCACGAAGTTCGATTAATCGCCGAGGGTTATCGGTCGATTTAACCGGAATTATCGACACGTTTTATTGTGGAAATTTAATGATTCCGATTTTAAATAAAACCTCTTCACAGGTGATTCGAATTTACCCAGGTGAACGAATTTGCCAGGTGGTTTTTCATAAGTTAACGCAGCCTTTAACGCGTGAAGAAGCTTTGGTTCACGGCAAAGTCGCCGCTAAATATAACGATAGTGATGGGCATAATTTAGTCTCTAAAAAAGATGCCGATGAAGAAATTGAATTAATTAAATCGGGAAATTTATCGGGTTTAAAAAAGCACGACTATTAAAGTAAAACGACCACATCTCTTAACTTCAGCAAGTCAGTAAGTTTGGTGGAAACGCTTTATTACCCGATAATCAATATATGTTTTGGGAGGTTTTCACACACGAATATTTTTGGCTTAGTTTTTTGCCGATTTCGTTTTTAGGGGCGGGGTTTTGGTTGCTATTTTTTGAGCGAGTTAGAGAACAAAAAGATCCAATGGGCCAGCTGTTTATGGCGATGGGAGCCGGCTTTTTAGCGACAGTAGCGTATTCTTTTTTTGGGAATTTTCTGAATATAGAAAACTTTTTAGTCCAAATTTTTTGGGAAGAATGGTTTAAAGTGATGGCGGCCGTAGCCGCGATGGAAATGTTTAATAAGCGTTTTAAAACGGTTGCTGGTGGGGTGGTGTATGGATTTGCGGTGGGGATTGGTTTTGCTATGGCCGAGAATTTAGTCTATTTAACAAAAATTCACGCGATTGCGGAATTTAACGCTGATTTTTGGCTTACTTGGCAGGGACGTTTTTGGAGTTCTACCATTTTGCATGGGGTCACGACGGCCACTTTTGGGCTCTTTTATGCGTCGGCTTATCTTTCTAAAACGATTAACAAACAGGCGCATGAATCGCCTTTGTCAGTTTTCTTTAAACCCTTAAATTTAAAACAGATTCTAGAAATTTTAAGCTTGCATGTGACCCGAGAGCACTTGATTATTAGTCATCATAAAAGTTACGAAGGGCATTCGGCTCGAGCCGTAGTGTTAGAAGGTTTTGTGTTAGCCGTTATTATTCACGGGCTGTTTAACTGGGCCTTAGATTGGTCTAAGCCAGAGATTGCTTTTCTCGTCGCTATTTTAGCGATGTGGTATTTGCGCCGTAAGGTCGATCGCGTTTCACACACGCAGAATTTTGATGTTTCAGATTAGTTTAAAAATATTAAAAAAGCCTTAGCGGATAGAAGCTAAGACTTTTTTAGTGGGCAATAAGGTTTGTTTACTGTCCCCCAGCTTCATAAAATTCTTCAGCTTTATCCCAGTTAACACAGTTCCAGAAAGCCGAAATGTAGTCTGGCCGACGGTTTTGGTATTGTAGGTAATACGAATGTTCCCATACATCTAAACCAATGATTCGTTTGTAACCAAGCGTTAATGGGGAGTCTTGGTTTGGGGTAGAAATAATTTTTAAATCCATATCTTTTACTACTAACCAAGCCCAACCAGAACCAAATTGACCGGCTGCAGCGGCATCGAACTCCGCTTTCATTTTTTCGAAACTTCCAAAAGTATCATCAATGGCTTGGGCTAAACGTCCAACGGGGTTTCCGCCACCTTGTGGTGATAAAATAGCCCAGAAGAAATTGTGATTACAGAAACCACCGACGTTATTAATAATGGCCGCTTTTCGATCAATCGGTAGGTGATCTACGTTGGTTAAGATTTCATGCGGTGTTTTATCCGCAAAATCCGTTCCTTCAACCGCGGCGTTCCCTTTAGCCGCGTAGGCTTCATGGTGTTTCGTGTGATGAATTTCCATAGTGCGTGCATCGAAATGAGGTTCTAGTGCATCATAGGGGTACGGTAATGGCTCTACTTTAAAGGTCATAATGATTTTCGATTAAGAATCAGTGTTGAGTATATATTTTTTAATTATTTTTTCAGAATGTTTCTAAAAAAGTCTTCAAATGAAGATCATTTAAAGACTTTTTTTTCATAGGAAGTTAGAATTACACGCCCGCTTTTTCTCGTACTAGTCCCTCAATTTCTGCCATGAGGTCAGGATTATTTTTCAAGAAGTCGACCGCTTTAGCTACCTTGACACTAAACTTGGACAAGGAAAAGCTAAAGCGGT
>CAJQJI010000044.1 GCA_905478675.1 Candidatus Altimarinota bacterium | reverse complement strand
GGACGAGTCGAAGTGTATGACCCAACCGATAGTTTGGGGAAAAGAATCCGTAATAGTCAGACAAAAAAAATTCCTTACACCTTGGTAGTAGGGGACAATGAAGTTAATTCTGGGAAAGTACAGATTCGTCGCTATGGCAGTGATAAAGAAGAAACCATCGGACTCGATCAATTTATAGAACTTTTAAACGCTTAAATGATTCACCTTGTGCCCCACCAGTGGCGAGGCTATGCCCTTGCCACTTTAGCCATGCTTTCTTTTTCTATTGGGGCCTTGTTTACCAAATTAGGCCTAAATTTAACGAACGCTGATTTTTATAGTTTAGCTATTTGGGGCTGGGGAATTGGCATGGTAGTAGCCTCCCTTGTTTTTTACCTCCCCCTTAAAAACCAGCGTCAAAGCTTACTACCAGCGCTAAAAAAACATCGAAATTTTTTTGGAATAATTTCAATCTTAACCGTTATTAATGGCGGCACTTGGTTTTTTGGCATGTCACAAATTAGTGGCGGAGTCGTCGCGCTGCTCGACCAAAACGTTATTATTTGGTCTTTTTTACTAGGCGCTTTATTTTTAGGCGAACGCTTTAGTTGGCGCCAATTATCAGCCATCGCTATCACCATTACCGGCTTAGCTATTGTTTCGAGTTTAAAAGGCGAAGTGAACCCTATTGGGGTGCTGAGCCTTTTAGTCTGTGGCCTTTCTATTTCCGTACAAAGCTTACTTATAAAAAAATATAAAACGCCTTTTAATGCCTTGGCTTTAGCCTTTTGGCGCGGTTGGGCGATGGTCCTGGTTTCACTGGCCATAAGCCTCGCTTTAGGTCTGTTTGAAACCTCAATCGAATTAAGCGCCTTAATAGCCGTTGGGTTTGCTCAATTTTTTGGTTTATTTGTTGGTCGAGCCTCTTACATCAAAGCGCACGAGTTTTTACCGATGTCACATTTAAGTTTTCTTATGTTAGGCGTCCCTATAATTGTCCTTCTAAGCAGTTTTATAGTCTTAGACGAACCCTTTAGTCTTCAAAAAATTATCGGGGCTCTCATCATGCTTATAGGGCTTTGTTGGTTTTTTACCCGTAGGGCGAAGCGGGCACAACAAAACTAATCACTTTATTGTTTCCGTCTTCTCGACCGAAAGATCTAAAACAGGCAAAAAAAGAGCGGAGAGACCTTCCTTCTTGTTTCTATGTTTAATAGCTACAGGCTCGAAGATTTCTCCACTCTATTATTAACTACGCATTTAATTCCGGTCGAAAAGACGTACCGAGGAAATGTCCGCCCCTTAGATTAAAACGGCAGGTCTTCTGGTTGCAAGTCATCTTGCGCTGGCGCTGGTTTTGCCGCTTTAGGGGCTTCATCCTTCCCACCACCTTGGCTTGAATTTGGTTTCCAGGTATCAACTTCAAGGTAATGCGTCATTCCTCCAGCTGACGGTTCTCGACGTTCTTTAATGTTAATATTAATCCATCCATTACTTAAATTGGCCTGCATTTTTTCTAAATCTTCAGCGGTAATACTTAATTTCATTAAATCACCGTACTGAGTCGTAATTTTTTTTCCGTTTCCAACATAAATTTTTTCTTCTGACATGGGATATTTTGGGTTATTTCAGGATTCATAATATACAAAAATCTAAGTCTTACGAGAAACCTTTTTAATGTTTTTTTAATTTAGTTTCTTAAATCTTTCTGGAAATAAAAAAAAACCCGCTTTCGCGGGTTTAATTCTTAATTTGAAATTGATAATTCCCAATCACTTAGTAACGAGCCAAGTGAGCAAAAGCTTTATTAGCTTGAGCCATTCGGTGAACATCTTCTTTCTTACCATAAGCAAAACCGGTTTCGTTTGAAGCGTCTAGAAGTTCAGCCGCAAGACGTTTGAACATTGGTTGTCCTTTTTTCTTACGAGCGCCTTCAAGAACCCAACGAATACAAAGTGATTGCTGTCGTTTTTCAGTTACTTCCATTGGAATTTGGTACACCGCTCCCCCAATACGTTTGGCTTTTACTTCCATCGCTGGAGTTGCGTTTTTAAGCGCTAATTCAAAACATTTTAGTGGATCATCTTGTCCACGACGATGCATTTCTGCAAACGTGTCTTTTAAAATTTTAACGGCTACTGTTTTTTTACCGTTTTTCATAACACAGTTCACAAATTTATCTTGAAGAGGGTCTCCAAAAGAAAATTGATTTACGTATTTTTTACGTGGTTTAGCCGCTTTCTCGGCTGCTGGAGCGTTGCTTTTTTCAGGCGCTGCTTTGCTCTTTGGCGCTGCTTTTTTGTTGGTCATTGTTCAACAATTAATAAATAAAATATAAAAAAAGGGAGTAAGGCCTAAACCTTACTCCCAGAATTTTAACTAGCTTTTAGGTTTCTTTGATCCGTATCGAGATCGTCCTTGTTTTCGACTCTCAACCCCTTGAGTATCAAGTGTTCCACGCACTACGTGGTAACGAACCCCAACCAAATCTTTTACTCGTCCTCCACGGATCATAACCACTGAATGCTCTTGCAAGTTGTGGCCTTCACCCATGATGTACGCATTTACTTCATAGCCGTTAGTTAAACGAACTCGAGCAATTTTACGTAAAGCCGAATTCGGCTTTTTCGGTGTGGTAGTAGTAACTTTTACACAAACACCTCGTTTTTGAGGGGCTGGTAGTTCTACCACTTTGTTTTTCAATGAATTAAAGGTAGATTGTAAGGCCGGAGATTTAGATTTCCGGATTTTATCCTTACGAGGTTTTCGAACTAACTGGTTAATAGTTGGCATAAGTTTTTAGGGTTTAAGCCTCTTTAGAAGAGGGTTTATAATGTTTCCCAGCAGGGATCAGCCGGCCGATGATAACGTTTTCTTTCAGACCGTCAAGTGTATCTATCTTTCGGGTTGTAGAGGCTTCCACAAGGACTCGAATAGTTTCTTGGAATGAAGCCGCAGAAAGCCATGAATCAGTCCAAAGAGAGATACGAGTTAAACCGAGTAATAGACGTTCGTAACTCGCTTCTTTCTTTTTATCTTTACTTAAAGCTTCATTCGCTCTATCCACTTCAATCACATCTTTAATTTCACCGGGTAGATATTCTGAATCGCCGCCATCTAAAATTCGAACTTTAGAAGCCATTTGTTTAGAAATGATTTCAATATGTTTCTCATTAATATGTTGCCCTTGTGAGCTGTAGATGTACTGAACTTCGTACAGAATGTATTCTTGAACTTTTTCAACTGACGTAAGTTCCATTAACTGACGTAGATCAATATGACCAACCGTTAAGGCTTGTCCTTTTTCAGCTGTTTCTCCATCCTTAATTTTAAGCATGGTTCGGTGTGAAATAGTGTACGTTTTTTGTAAGGCTTCTGCTTGTTTAATCGTAATACTATCGGCTGAAACTTTAACCACCGTTCCTTCACATCTAGATTTAACATTTGATTTATCTTCTGTTGAACGAGCGATAATTTGTTTTTCTTTAACCACATCACCTTTTTTAACCGCCGCTTCCATATTCAAACTTAAATGATGAATATCTTCTTCCGCTTTAGCCGCTGATACAATAATTTTTGTATCATTTTTTCCTTTTTTCACTTTAACTTCTCCGGCAATTTCAGAAAGAATAGCTGGATTTTTTGGTGAACGAGCTTCAAATAATTCATCAACTCGCGTCAAACCTTGTGTAATAGAGGCTCCTTCAGTCGCAATTCCTCCCATATGGAAAGTCCGCATAGTAAGTTGTGTCCCTGGTTCCCCAATTGATTGAGCCGCAATAATTCCAACCGGTGTTCCAATTTCAGCCACTCGACGATTTCCTAAATCGTGACCGTAACATTTTCCACACACCCCACCAAGAGTTTTACAATACATCACTGAGTGAGTGTCGATTGAATTAACTTGGTGTTCTTTAATAAGTTCAACTTCAGCATCTGCAATAACTTGGTTCTTTTTTAAAACCGTTTTACCACCTACTTTAACATCATTCCCAACCGTTAAACCGTAGACTCGTTCTTCAAACGGTACCCCTAAGAAGTCTGAATTTTCACGCGTAATAGTTTTGAAAGTAGTCGTTCCACAATCTTCTTCTCGAACAATAATATCTTGTACAGAATCAACTAAACGACGAGTTAAGTACCCCGCTTCAGCGGTTTTAAGAGCCGTATCTGATTTCCCTTTCCGTCCACCATGTGTGGCGATGAAGTATTCAAGAATGGTAAACCCTTCTTTAAGATTTGATTTAATTGGGAGTTCAATGGTTTTCCCAGATGGACTGGCCACCAAACCTTTAATCCCAGCCATTTGTGTAATTTGTCCCCAGTTCCCTCGGGCCCCAGAATCAATCATGTAATAGATATCATTTTCTTGATCGTATTCTTCGATCATTTCATTCGTAATATCTGATTTAATTCGTGACCAAATTTTAATAGTGTGATTATACCGTTCTTCATCCGTAATTAAACCGTAGTAATATTGATCATTAATGTGATTCACAATTACATTCGCTTTTTCCACAATTTCGTTTTTGTTTTCTGGAGAATGAAGATCGTAGGCTGAAACCGTAATTCCAGACATAGTCGCATATTTAAAACCAAGATCTTTAATTTTATCAGCTAGAATCGCGGCTCTTTCAACTCCAAAATCAGTAAAGACTCGAGAAAGTACGTTTTTAAGACCATTTTTCCCAAAAGTTTCATTTTGGTAGGGCATTTCCGCTGGAAGAATTTGGTTAAAAATAATTCGACCAACCGAAGTTTCGACCATTTCACCATCCATTCGAACGTTAATTTTCGCTTGAATATGAATTTGTTTGGTATCAAGTGCAAAAATAGCTGATTCTTCTGTTGCAAAACCACGACCTTCACCTTCTTTCCCTTCGAGCATTTTAGTCAAGAAGTAACACCCAAGCACCATATCTTGTGAAGCCGTTACAATTGGCTCACCCGCTGATGGTTTTAAAAGATTTCGAGCTGAAACAATAATTTCTCGTGCTTCTTTTTGAGCATCAGCTGATAACGGTAAATGAACCGCCATTTGATC
>CAJQJI010000043.1 GCA_905478675.1 Candidatus Altimarinota bacterium | reverse complement strand
CGCTATGGCTCGTGATGAAAGTCTTACTGGTAAAGCGATCGTGCTAGCGGTTGTGGTTGAAACCTACGCTATCTTCGGGCTACTTGTAGCTCTTCTTATTGCTAATGCGGTTAAGCTTTAGTAAAAAACTTATTCCTTTTAAAAAAAGGAGTTCATTCTTTGTTTGTTATTATTAAGACACTATGGCTTTGCAGGATATACTAAAAAAAATTCAAGCGCAGGCAGAAAATCATGAAGCTAAAATTGAGCAAGAATTGGCTCAAGCAAAAGATAAGATTGATGCCGAAATGGAGACTCAAACTAAGGAGGCCCTCCTCGATGTTGATGCTAAAACCGCAAATGCGCTTAAGGCTGTAGACACAAAAATTGAAGCTATGGGGCGAAGTGAAAATCGTCAATCTTTGTTGTTTTCTAGACGTAAACTTTTAGATGCGGCTATCCAAGGTTTGTATGATTCTTTGTTAACAGCTGATAAAGATATCAAAACACAGCTTTACACTAAGTTGGCCTCGTCTTTGGAGGCTAAAGACGGTGAAATTACCGTTGCTGCTGGTGATAAAGCCTTACTTGAGGCTTGTTTAAAAGGGGATTTTAAAATTAAAGAATCAGCCGATATTAAAGGCGGTTTTATTTACACGTCTCACGGAACAGAAATTGATAATACTTTTAAAAATCTTGTTTTTTCTGAGTATCGTCAAGCGTTAGAACTTTACTTCGCTGATCAGCTTAAACTTCACTAAAATTAACGCCTATGCCTTATTTTTCATTTGTTTCCGGGCAGGTGCGTGCACAAGAGTCTCGCTTGCTTTCGACGTCACAAGTTGACCGAATGGTGGGGGCAAAAAGTGTAGAAGAAGCCTTTCGAGTTTTAGTTGAATCAAATTACGCTGAGTTCATTGATGAACAAGCCAACGTAAATGATTTTTATTCAATTATTCGCCAAGGTTTGTTTGAAACGAAAGAACTTTTAATGAAAGGGTCTGAAAATGATTTTGGACTGCGCTTCTTGTGGATTCAGTTTGATGTTAATAATTTAAAACGAGCTTTAAAAGCTCGAATTATTGACGGTGAGTCAAGTATTACTGAGTTCTCAGATAGAATGGGATATTCAAATTTAGCGATGCTTTCTCAAGCAGAGTTAGAAGCTTTGGTTTTCCAGCATCAAAATCATCGTCGTATTCCGTTTGTTATCCATTCGGTGGTTGAACGAGCAGAAGCCATCTACGAGGAAAATGATAAAAATTTCTTGTATGTAGAATACGCACTTGATAAAGCGATGGCTGAATTTTTTATGAGCCTTCGAAATGAACGAGCGCCAAGTCCTTTTTTACAAAAACTAGTGCGACATTGGATTGACCGAATTAATTTCCGAAATCTATCACGTTCAATTTTAATTCGAAAAGACAGTGTGCCTTATGAAGCTTGGCTTGAAGGCGGGAATATTGCTTTCTATGCTGTGGCTAAAATTAAATCGGCCGCTGAGTTGGCTAAATATGCCGAACGAACAAAATTTCAAATGGTAGCTTCTGAAATTAAAGAAGATGACCCCGTGGGTTCTATTAAAGCGATTGAACGAGAACTGGATCGTTATTACTATGATTTCTTAAAGTGGGAGTCTATTGGTGAGGGCCCTTGCTTAGCGGTTTTAATCAATTACTTTGAGCAAAGAATGAAAAATGCTCAAACATTAAGACTCATTATGTACGGAAAATTTAATGGTCTAGAAAAAGAAACAATTTATAAATTATTGTCTGAAATTTAATGTCACATCAATTAAAATTAGCGGTTGTCGGGAATGACAGTTCAGTCCTGCTTTACCGAGCGCTTGGTTGTGAAACTTACGGAGTTTTTAATCAAGAAGCGGCTCGAGCGAAAACAGAAGAACTTTTCTCGGCACATATGGATGATGAGGCAAAAAGTGCGCTTTACGCCGTGGTATTTGTAGAAGAAGATTTTTATAAAGCATTCCCAGATGATCTAATTGAAAGATTTTCTCGAAAAGCTTTACCAGCGATTATTCCGGTGCCTTCACCAAAATCAGGAGATGATAACTTTGCGGGGAATCGTCTACGAAAAATCGTAGAACGAGCGGTTGGTTCAGATATCCTCGGCTAAACCGTCTTAAGTCTTATTGAGAAATAAAAAAAGCCCTGAAGGGGCTTTTTTTTTAATTTAGGCTTGGCCCGCCGTTAAAAAAGGTCACAAGGGGAGCGGTTCCATCGGCTGTACCTCGAACAGGGGCCGATACCAAAACCACCTAGCCCAAATTTTATAGTATTAAAATAAAATATTGATAACGTCAATGTATTAGTTTATACTACTAAAGCTTTTTCACGATACTCGAAAGTTTTTCTAAAGAGGTGTGTAATGATGTGTTAACTTAGGCTTCGGCTTACTTTCACATTTGCATGTCTCTCCCGGAAAACTTTAAGCCAAAATGAGGAGCTATCTCATGGCCAATTCAAAAAAAGACGCCAATGATATTGGCGATATCGTCTCAAGCGCCTTGGTCGAATGTCGCACGGAAGCCTTCCAGGAAGGTTACCGACGCGGACAAAAAAAAGGCAGCGATGGTGCCGTTGAGAGGGTCTTAGAGGCCCTTAAGATCTCCGCAGAAGGGGTCGACTACGACAAAATGGAGGCTGATATGAACAAGGACTGAACGGGAACTGGTGGGTGAGCATTACGATGCTCACCCCCATTTTTTACGATTCAACGTAAATACGTTCATTGGCTAAATAGCCTGTGAGTCTTGATTTAAGCATGTCGCCAGAAATGGTTTCAATTTTTCCATTACTCGTTCTAACACTGGCGCTAACAACTAAGCCTTGGTTTATATCATTTACCTGCGTGACTTCAATTCTAAAACTCGAGTCATCCCTGTTTTTAAGCACGGATCCAACCTCTAAGCTCTTATAAATTCGGTTAACTTCTTCGTTTGTGCGCCGTCCATTCCTTGGAACATCTTCAATTTTATCAATGATGAAACTTTCACGGCTGTCATTTAAGTTTGTAACTTTAAAATGATCGCCATCGGTTTCAACTTTTAACAAGTAAGCTTCTCCCTGGCTGTCGGTAGTACCACGTAAAACTAACTGGCTGCCACCTTCGTTACTAATATCAGTTCGTACTTCAGCCAGTTCAAATTCTGTGGTTTTTCCATCAGCGGTGGTTAGCCGCACTTTATTTCCGACGGTCAACTTGCCTCTAAGTGTACTTAACTTAGGATTAGGGTTGGCTAAACGGTAGCTTTCAAGGGCATCAATTTCTTGTTGAATAGCTCTAGTTCGGTTTGGGGTATTACTTTTTCCTAATTGGCTCTTAAGTTCGGTGATTCGGTCGTTTAAGACGGCTTGGTTTTCGGTGGTGTTTTGCCGGTTGTACATAGCCGCGACTTGATTTTCAATATCTTTACGAGCCGTTAAAATATCTTGTTTAACGGTCTCAATTTCAGCGATAACGCTTCTGCGCTTAGTGCCAGCAGGAAGTTGGTCTCGTTGGCTTTCGAGGCGGCGCAAGCTAGATTCATGCTGACTTAAGGTCTGATTTTTTTGTCGAAGCGCTTTGATATCTTTCAGGGCGGCTTTTTGTTCGCCACGATTTAAAACAGGCATTTCACTCACCCGGTGTCCTAATTGATTGAGTTGGTTGTTCCACCAGCTATTATTTTCGTGCTCTCGCACCAGCGTTGAAGCGTCGCTACTTTGGACTCTGTTAAGTTCCGCTTCAGCGTCTCGCAGTTTTTCAGCGTAAGCATCTTGCGTTTTATTTCTGGTAAAAATTCGGCGCCATCCTGTGGTTCGAGTGTCTAAAGCTTTTTGGGCTTGGTCTACATTGTATTGCGCTTGCTCTTGTTTAACGCGCTTAAATTCAGCTTCCCCTTGTTGGTGGGCTCGTGATAGTTCCGCTCGGTTATTAGGGCCCATTACATTAAATCGGTTCCATTCAAAATCCTTTAAGTTGCCTATAACGGTTTCGGCTTGGCGTTTAAAACGTTGGGGAGCGGGAATGCTAGATCTTAAACGATTAAATAAGGCGGGCATGGCGTCAATCTGAGATCGAACCCGTGGCATAATGTTTTGATCATAGAAGTCTAAAGACCGTTGTAAGGTGTTTTCTCTTAAAGAGGGGAGCTCTTCGGTTCGGGTAATAGGCAAACGATTTCCATCCGCATCAACGGCCTCCCAGTGGCCTTCAGTGTTTTTTGTAAGATTAAAGGCCATCCCTTCATGCATAAAACTGGTTTCGTTTTGGTCTGCTTTTAAAACATCAATATGGCGATTCGCATTTTGATGAAAGCGAACGTCTGCAGTAAAGCTGTCTATATCCGTTCTTCCGGCAACAGGCGTTTCAGGTCGAGTCGTTTCATAGCCCTCTCGAGCCCCTGTTTCAGGGGCATCACTGGCTCGTTGTCCACGGAGGGTGGCGGTAGCGGCATCAACGCCAGCAGCGCCAGGTCTTAAAGCCCGGAAAGTCATAACATCCCAGACACTACGAGTACTATCTTTCACTAAATATTTAACGCCTGCTTTCAACGCTCGCACGCCTGTTTTAACTCCGATTTTAGCCCCTTGACCGGCCACAAAACCAACGCCTGTCCAGGCCGTTGCAATTGAAAATCCATCAAGCACCATCCCCACTGTTCCCGAGGCAACAGAAATGGCGGCCATACCATAAGAACCCTCGCGCCATTCGATTCGAGCGTCATTGAAATCTTTGAAATTCCCGGCAATGGGTACAAAATAAGCACCCGTATCCACGGCAATATTACCGGTATTCCATCGTTCGTCTGGGGCGTGAAAGCTAGTCCAATCACTCCCTTCAGAGCCAATGACTCGGCTCCATAAAAGTCCACCACCAATAGCGGGCAGCCATTTACCAATGATAGGACGAATGGCCGGTGATTTGAAAAAAGCGAGTGCTGGCGCAACATCCATAGCTCGAGGCGCAAACTTAGCAAAATCATCTCCGTAACGAGCATTTAAATCTTCAACGACCGTTCTAAAGCCTTCTGGGTTCGCTAAAATTTTTTCTTCATCCCAACGACTTAAATCCATAAGCATGGCACGAACCCTATCAGGGGGAACTTCGGTATCAGCCGCAAGGCGTGCGACTTGTTCATCTATGGGGAGACTCGTAACTCGCTCGGCCTCGTTAATCGGCTCTGGTGGCGGGTTGTGTCCGTTTACAGCTCTTTCAGCGGTTGTTTTTTCATATTCAGCACTGGCTCGAGCTGCTTCGGCTACGGCGGCTTGGGCCCGATTATTATCGGTTATTCTTTCTAGAGCACCAGCAGCTGGTGCACGATAAAAAGGCGTTCCCTCTAGATTTAACTCTGGTAAATCCGGGATAGTAATGTCAATTAAAGGCTCATCCTCTATTTCCGGCTCTTCAGTGATAATATCAATGATTGGTGGATCCTCTACAGGTTCAGGTTCTACTACAGGTTTTGGTTCTACAGGAGAAGGCTCCATTAAAGAGCCTTCTAAATACTCGGCTGACGCCCAGCCAGTTTGGCCGTTACTCGTTTTAACTTTAAACCATAAATGACGGTTCTCTAGACTCCCGTCAGGCGGAACATCTGTATCAATAGTTTGCCCGTTAGCATCACGGCTGAGCTTGCTTTCGCCCTGGAAGGTAACACGGCTATTATCGTTCATATGCCCAATAATTTTTCCACGATCATTTCGCAACCTCAGTCTTGATCCATGAAAAGTATTAACCGTTAAAGACGGTCTAATTTGTTCGCTTAAAATATCTAAACTAAGGGCAACGGTTGGTGCGGCGGCTCTTAAAGCATTAAGCCGTCGTTCGGCCATTTCAGCCATATCGCCCGTTAGTTTTTCATCGGTAGATCGATTAACATCGTTTAAGTTTGCCCGATCAAAGTGACAAAAATTTGTTGTGGCAGAGAGTGGCGCAAACTTTAAAAATTTCATGACTAAAAATAATCTAATTATTATAGCATGAAATCCTTTTACAGTAAAGGTGCAAGGCTGATCTTATCCTTGGTTTATGTATTCTTTTTATAGCCAATACGGTGCCATCGTTTTTGGGCTTTTTGGGCCGCCTTTGGCGCTCGAGTTTGTTTAGCGGCTTGTCCAGCTCCAGCATTAAGCATTATTCCAGCTTTGTCATAGTTTGTATAAGGCACTCTAAAGAGTCCGTCTTCTCCATTTTCTAAATCAGATTTTTTCCAAATAAGCGTATTAGCGTGACCCGCAAAACTTTCATCTTCCATCTGGTCTGGGGTAAAATTGGCTTTTAAATCTTTGGGGGGAGTAATGGCAATGACGAGTCCGTCTTGTCCCTCAGATTCAAGTAAAATGCGGTGAGCATCTTTTCGGTACAACTTTAAATTCCCTAAATTTTGGCGTTTTGTAACCCCAGAGCTTAAGTTGAAAACACCGCCTAAGTGCGTTAAATCACCAAACTGAAAGTTCGAGACCTCATGCCCAAGTGACATGTTTTGTAAGACGTTCCATTGTTGTCGAGCGTTATGCTGGTATTGAATAGCAAAGCTGTGTTCAGAGCGTTCAGTCATTTGTTCCCCTAAATTACGACGCATTCGGTCGTTAAGTGAAGGCGTTTGAGGCGCATCAATCCCAGCCTGCCCTAAATCATCAAGTTGATGTTGGATAGCGCTACTAAAATCAGTTATAGATTGACTATACATGCTTCTTTGGTCACTGGGGATGGTGAATGAAAAGGCTTCTTTGCGCGAGATAGCTTGATCCCAGGCGGTTAGTTTTGTCAGCAGTTCTTTTTGTGCGCGCTCAACAATTTCAGCGGGTAAATCGATTCCAGAAACAAATTGTAAGCCTTGGTCTCGGAAAACAGAGGCTTGGCTAGCAATAGCTTGCATAGCTCCCGCCCCAACTCGAGGCGATTCTTTATCTTCACCGGTCGCGGCTTTGCTCGTTGAGGGCTGAGTAACATCATTCCGAGCAATACGCATAATTTCTTCTAACGCCTGGTTGTATTGATCACGAGAATTAGCATAAAGTTCTTCATTAGGAGGAAGATCATCAAGTATGAGTTCGTACAGATTTCGTTCTTGTTCTAAAAGTTCAATAATACCGTTGGCTTCGAGCTTTTTACTCGTTCGAGGACTGTCAGCACTTTCGCCTCGGACTAAATGATTTGAATTTCGATCATTACTCGAGAGGTCTAACACGAGCGGTTCAAACTGAGCCACATTTCGAATTACCTGACGCTCGGCTTCTGGTATTTTTTGCCACAGTTCACCGGCTTCATTAAAATTTAGGCGTCCATTTTCATCTTTAGGAACGCCTAAGATCTGCCATAATTGATTAAAATTATCAACAAAGGTGCGTAGCTGTTGGAGCGCTTGTTGCGGCGCGGCGGCGTCTCTTTGTTTCATAATGTCACTCAAGTTTGGAATGACCTCATTAAGGGCCAAGTTTCCAGACTCTAAAGTCGATTTGGCTCGATTGAGCATCTGACGACGGCTGAAAGGAGTCGCGTTTTCTCCGTCAATACCACCAGCGATAAAGGCTTCCTTCGTTTTCACATCCTGTTGTAATAAATAACGTGAAAGTAGTCGTTTAGCCCCAATATCCTCCATATCCGCAAGATGCTGAGGATGACGTTGTAAATATTTTACTAAGAGGGCAATTTTCTCTTCTGGCGTTAAACGAATCGGATTCCCGTTATAGACATCTGCTTGTAGGTCTAGGTCTTGATGTACTTGTTGTAAGGCATTTTGAATAGAAAAAACGACTTCAATAATACTGACTTGGTTTTCTAAACCTTGGGCATCTTTTTCAACATCACTGGGTTCAATGTTAAGTTGATTAAGTTGATGTTGTACGGCTTCAAAATCAACGCCACCGTTCAAAATATTCTGAAGATTAGCGGTTCGCTTATCAAGATTTGAAAGCGTAGCCTCCATATCTTTTTCTAATCTCGGTACTTCAGAAGCCATTTGTACAATCTCATCTCCATAGCGAAGACTAAGGGCTTCAAGTAGGTCAACGGCACTGGCGCATTTAAACGTAGTTCGCCAGTTAATACCTTGAATAGTACTGCGTGGATTATTAATAAAATTTTCTGGATTTTGCAGAATTTCAGCGGCAAAGTTCCGAAATTTATTTTGGGCTGATTGCTTCAGTTTTATATGGGCATTTGCAATATAGCTATCAAATCGAGCCTCAATAAGCTGCAAGGTGTCTTGACGATTTTTTCGAGCCGCATCGATATCATTTTGAATTTGTCGCTCGGCTTGAGCCAATTGTTTTTCTTCTTGTGAGTGCATCCATTTAATACGAGCTTGTCGTCCTAAACCTGGATATTTTTTCAAGAAACGGGTGAAAGATTCCTCTGTATCAAACTGTGGAAGCTGGTCGGTTCTAAATTGCTGATGCTCAATTTTTTTAGCGGCTATAACTTGCATAGCCACGGCTTCGTTATGTTTAATGGCCGCCAAACTGGTGCCATTCGCGTTACTCGCACTTCGACTAATAGCTCGTAAAGTTGGCCGAGCGGTTTGGTTTAAAATAGAGCTCTCAATACGCGAATAGGTGTAAGGTCCTTGTTCATAAATTTCAAGCGTATCGTCTAAAACTTTATCTACAAAATGCCAAATTGGTTTTTTAGAATTGAGCCAAAGCGTATAAGCGCGATCAAGTCGTAAATTACCCCAAAAAGCGCTTTCCGCTTTCCCAATAAACCCGGCGACGGGTTCGGGTCTAAAAACGCTGTTGCCGTTGCGAGGTTCACTTAAAAATTCCCCAATGGCATTATTAGCTTGGGCGCGCGTTATCTCTGCCTGTTGTGCCACTTTTAGGGCTGGATTTTCAGTTATAGCACGGTCAACTGCTTGGCTGACGTCCACTCTTACATTGGTTTCATCAATGGCGTCGCCTGTCTGCAGATACTCCTCATTTTTGAGTGGCTCAATAAAAACAAACCCCGTGTGAGGTTGTTTATAACAGCGACTAGAGTGTACAAATTTCATATTATTTTTTATAGTATTTTTTCCAAAAAAGTCAACTATGCCGTAAGTCCGGCTTTCAAGGCTTCGACTTCATTTTTCTCTATTTGATGTTCCGCTGCTTCTTCTGATTTCATCCAGAATGATTCTGCCGTTCTAAAGCCCGATTTAAAGCTTTCTTTTAAAGCTTGAACTTTAGTATTAGCGGCTTTGTAAATTTGGCTTTTCCAGGCGGTTTCAGGTTTTGATTCTTGGTCAATAATAGCCTGATAGTTATGAAGCTCTTGTTTGAGTTCAATGAGCCGTTGGCTTTCCTGATTTTCAAACTGGTCAAGGGTTTGGCCAATAAAGTTAATCGCTCTTTCATCTAGCGTGTTAATTTCTAAAATATGGTTTAAAAAATCACGTCGTGTTTGGAGTGGAATTTCTTCCCACTCAGTAATACGAGCAATAACGTCGAGCAAAGCTTGTTCTTCTGGGTTCATATTATAAAACGTTCAGGTTAGTAATAATAGCGGCTTCCGGGTTAACCGAAGGCCCATAGCTAACGGTGGGAGTCGTGGTTAAAATGGCTTGTTCGCTTAAACCAGCGCGTGCCACAATTTCTAAGTTACTGCCAGAGCCTTTAAAACAAGGTCCGGTCACCACCATGACGCGACGGTTTCCATAGGCCGGAGGAATATCTTCTACTAATTCAATTTTTCCGTTCACACTTCGGTTTATCTTAAAGGTAATGCGGTCTAAATTATCTAGTTGATCGGGGAATCTCATTTGAGTGCTGGTCCCAACTTTTTTGCAGTCCACTTGAACGCGTCCGCCACGGCCTAGTTTTTGGAGCGTTTCGTATTGGTCATTTTCGGCTAATTTTTGTAAGAACGTCTGTTCCATCTGATCCGCAAATTCCGTACGGAGAATGTTTTGTACCTCTGTATTTAGACTTGTAAGGGCTGGGTCCTTTTTAGGGCTAAGTTTTGTGGTGTTATTTAAGAGTGTCTGATCGGTAATACTAGCATACAAAGTGCTTAGCATCTCAGAATCCGATAAGGTTGGTTCCTCA
>CAJQJI010000042.1 GCA_905478675.1 Candidatus Altimarinota bacterium | reverse complement strand
AATTCGCCCAGCACTTTTGGATTTTTCGCATCCAAGTCGATGACAAACAATGGGTCAACGTTTTTGAACGTAATCATGTACGCTTTATCACCCATAAATCGGACAGACTTAATATTTTCACCCGGCGCAATCCCCATTACTTGTCCAGTTTGTACTAAGTCCGCATCTAAAATCGTCATCATCGATCCATCTTTTCCATCCGTTTGAGTCGCAATTCGGAAATTATCGCCCGCTTCGCTCATTGAAAATTGGTTTAACACTCGTCCTCGCACCGTGCCTTTCGCCGTAAATTCAATTTCATTTCCATCTAACGCAAATTTATAAATATGGGTGGTTGGTTCGTTTCTCCAGCCATCAAATTCTGGCGTCGTCACAAAACGATCTTCGTATCGAGTTCGCGTTACATACAAATTATCAGCCGAGCTGTATAATTGGTCACCACTCCCCAGCATCATAATCCGTCCCACTTCTTGAGTCGTATCAACCGTATCAATAGCCGCCACCGTTAAGTAATTCGCCGTTTCAAAATTAGGGTAGTAATAAATATCACTACAAGGCGCAATCATTTTAGCAGAGCTATCGGCCGAATCACTCATGGTTGGTAAATCCGCATTATCAAGCATTGGCACCGGACGTCCCCAGTACCAATTATTGTATTTGTTAGCCACCAAATACACCGTATTATCTACCTTCCGTGAACTTTGGTAATTCCCTTCTAAGCTCACCGTTCGGGTCACTTCTGGTTTAGCTCTGTTTGAAATGTCATAGGCCACCAAAGTGGTCATTTGTTTATTATTCCCTGGGAAATAAGGCTTTCCACCTGGCATCATCATTAAAGCCACTTCAGCTCGACCATTAATTAAGCTACCTTGTTCAGAACTATCCTCAATTTCAACCGCATCACCTTCAATAAAGTCCGGCAAAGGTTCCGCCCCATCGCCAATTCCACCATCGGCTTCTACCGGCATTACGTCATCATAAGCATAATACTGATTTGATTGTCCAATAACCGTTAAAGTGTCTCCATCCACATACATTTCAGATGGATAAAACCCTTTCTCTTCTACTTTAATAGAAGCCACTTGCTTCATATTCTCTGGCGGAAAAGCCTCTACAATCCGGATCGTATCACCTTTAATCATATAAATATGCTGTCCGTCATTTTTAATGATGTCAGCTTCATCAACGCCAAACTCTTGTACATTCGTGGTTGAATAATTGTCAGCCGCTTCACGGCTAACACTGGCTCCAGCCTTGGCTGAATCTGAACTCACGGCTTGTGGCATCGCCGCCATATCTTCCTCCATTTCCATCATTACAGGCATCGCCATATCAATATTCATCGTTCGACTAAACAAGCGCCCGTTATTCTGCCGTTTTTGAAAACGTTCAATCTCCGTGCTTAACGCTTCACACGAAGCAATTTTAGGCAAAGCGGCCGTGAGCGAATTTTCATTAACCTCATTACCGGTTGAAAGCCCCCAAACCATCTGGGCCATTTCACCACGACGCACTTGCTGAGCTATAGATTCTAAACTATCTGCCACCACTTTATACCCCTGCAAAGCCCGAATAAACGGTTGATACCAAGCTTCAGTTGAATCGGTGACTTCTGTTTCTAAATCATTTACTTTCGCCACAATCTTACTGGCTTCAGCTAAATTAATATTCTCGGCCGGCCGGAAAGTTCCATCCGGATAGCCTTCTACAATGCCTTCCGCCGTCGCATCACAAACCACGTCGTAATACCAAGCCTCAGGGCTCACATCGGTATAAGCTAAGGTTTCACATTCATTCCCGCTAATACCAGCTGCTTGCAAAACTATTTTTAAAAACTCCGCTCGATTAATTTCTTGATCTGGCTTAAAAGTGCCGTCATCATAACCTTCAATAATGCCTTGTTCCGCTAAAAACTGAACGGCCGTTGAAGCCGTTGTACCGCGGGCATCATCCAACTGTGCCAGCACGGGCACACTTAAAAAAACCAGCCCCAAGGCTAAAGAGAGCCAATAAAATTTGATTCGATTCATCATGTTACAAAAGAGGTAAGTATGTTTGTATTTACGAACACTCTAACACTTTTGTGACGACCGCCAAAATTCTACCCTGCCACCCGATACACTTCATCCAGCGTGGTTTCACCCAAAACCACCTTTTTCAAACCATCACTAAATAAAGAAGTCGAATCTTTTTGAACGGTCTCGAGGGCTTTTAAATCTTGTTCCCCTGTTTCTTTTGCAATCGCCGAACGTAATTCATCGGTAAACCATAACGCTTCACAAATAGCCGTTTGCCCAGCATAACCTGTATGAGAACATTTTTCACAGCCTTTGGGCGCTGGAACTTCTAAAAATATTCCCGTTTCACCTTCATGTTGCCCTTTAGTTTTTCCACTCGTTTTTAATTCTGGATGTTTGGATTCTAAATCTTTTAAAAGCATGGCCACTTTTTTGTGGTCCGCCAAATTGATCCAAGATTTTTCCGCACAGTGCGGACACACTTTACGCACTAATCTTTGCGCAAATACCGCATTAATAGCCGACGCAATATTAAAACTTTCTAAGCCCAAGTTTCGTAAACGGCTAATGGCCCCTAACGCTGAATTTGTATGTAAAGAGCTGAGCACTACGTGCCCCGTTAAAGCCGCTTCACTGGCTAACTTCGCCGTGGTCGCTTCCCGAATCTCCCCAATCAAAATTACATCTGGATCATGCCGCAACAAGGCTTTTAAACCATTGGCAAAAGTATAATCAGAATTTTCATCAACCGGTGACTGTGTTACCCCTTCTAAATGGTATTCCACTGGGTCTTCTAAGCTGACGAGTTTTTTTTCAGAACTATTAAGTTCTTTTAACATCGCATAAAGCGTGGTAGTTTTACCACTTCCCGTAGGCCCTGTTACCAACAACATGCCACTTTTACGACTCAAGGCTCGAGCAATCAGACTCTCAGTATGTTCATCAAACCCTAGCTCGGTAAAACTTTTTAAACCTTTCCGACTGTCTAGCACCCGCAATACCACCGACTCTAAAGTTTCTGTTGGAAGGGTTGATACCCGTAAATCAATCTTTCGATTATTCGCCTCAAAACGCAAACTTCCATCTTGCGGCACATGAGAAATATTAGATCTCATCCCCGCTTCATATTTAATAAAATTCACTAATTTTTTCCCTCGAGCTAAATCAAGTTTGGCAATATCATGTAAAATTCCATCAATTCTAAAACGAAGAACCGCTTGGGTTTCGTAGGGCTGAATATGAATATCTGATGCCCGAACTTTAATCGCCGCAATTTCAATCTCATTCAAAGACTCCGCTACCGGCAGTGTTTTAAGCTTTTCTTCTAGTTCTCCAAAACTTAAAAATTGAGATTCAAAATTTTCAGACTGGTTTTCTTTAAAATCATGAACCAGCTCAACTGTTTTTTTACTAAGTAAATCAGAATGATACAAAGACAAAATATGTTCGAGTCCTCTTTCAGAACAAACAAATAACGAAACGTTAAAACGTTCGGCTTCATATTTTGCTTTCATAAGCGCGATCCCTTTCCCGTCCGGATTTGTCGTTGCTAGTTTTAAAGTATAACCATTTCTATAAAATGGTACGAGGCTCATTTCTCGAGCTTCATCATAGCTTATTAAACTTAAAACATCTGGATTAATCGGAAACTTCGCCAAATTAATATACTCATAGCCAAGGCTAACCGCTTTTTCTTGCGCGGCTTTTTCTTCAAAATTTTGATTAATTAAATCAACCGCTACTGGGGCTTGGTTTTTCAGAGGTACACTCATCAAGATATTATAACAGTTTTTACACTTTTATTCAACTAGCCCTCTAAAAAAATAAACGCTCGAAACAAAAGACTCACTGTATTACTTTTTTGATCAAAAAATTTGCTTCAATAACTTTAAGGCCTGTATAATAACAAAAAAAACAGAGATCACTATGAATCACACTCAAACACCAGAGGAGAATTTCGGGAAAAAATGGCCCAATTATATCGTGGCTGGCTTTGTACTTATCTCTATCGCTGTGGCCGCTTGGTTTGCTTGGCAAGGCTATCAACTAAAACAAACAGAGTCTCAGCTTTTAATTGCCATAGAAAATCAAAAGCAAAATCTAGTTGAATTAAAAGAACGCGAAAAAATTGGCGAAAAAATGAAAGCCGCTGAAATTTTAAATAAAGCCAAAAAATATCGAAAAAATTGGTCACAAGTACTTAAGAGCTTAAATGAAACCTTCACTAGCCGAGGGGATATTACTTTTTCTTCTGTTTCGGTCGATTCAGGCAATGTAGTAAAAGTAAACGCCTCAGCTAAAGACCTACTTACAGCGGCTAGTTTTCTGTTGATGGTAAAAAGAAGCGATGATTTTGACAATGGATTTATCAGCAATATTTCACCTAGTACTACCAGTGCTGAAGGGGTTTCAGAATACCAATTTAATGCTACCTTTGATTACCTAGAAACAACAGACACTACACAAAACACAAACCTAACCTCATCTGACCAATCATGAAAAAAATATGGCTTTACTCACTTCTGCTGATGATTCCGTTGTACGGTTTCTGGATTGTGCCACAAAATAAGGCGCTTAAAGCCAAACAGGCAGATGTAGCGGTGCTACAAGAAGAAACCGAAGACTACCAAGTAAAAATCAAACAACTCAAAGATTTAGATACTTTGCTGCAAAATCCTGTGTACGATGGTGTTTTAGAACGAATTCCAACAACCCTTGAACAAGAAAAACTTATCTTAATTCTACAAAAAGTAGCCGAAAGCACGGGCTTCTTATTTGAAAGCATCAGTTTCAGCCGAGGGCAGAATGCAACCTTAGAAACCAATACGCTTACCGCAAATTTTAGCATTACAGGACGAGCTGACAAATTTAGTGATTTCTTAGAAGCCATTGAAAAAAGCCCTCGTTTTATGGGACTTGAGTCTTTTGCTTACAGTATAGAAACAATCAATGGTATTGATGTCATCAGCATGTCAGTCCCTCTATACTCATTTGCTCAATCTAACGAGAACTAATGGCTACGGCAAAAACTAAACCAACAGCAACTACCTTAAAACCTTTGGATTTATTAAAAAATCCAAAACAACGAGAAGTTATTTATGGTCTTACTGACCGAAGAAACGATCACTGGCTTATTAAAGCTAATGATTGGCTGCTTGATCATCAAACCTTTAATTTAAAAGATAAATCTCGTTTTTTTCATTCGTTAAAACTACTCGTAAATTCTGGGGTTCAATTTACCCGCGCCTTAGAAATGCTAGCCGATCGAACGCAACATGTTCGTTTCTCTCGAGTATTAAAAACCGTGGCCTACGACATGCAACAAAATGGTTTATCATTCTCTGGCGCTATTCAAAAGCACCCTTCTATATTCTCTGAGTCTGAAGTGAAGATGGTTTATTCTGGGGAATTAACTGGAAAAATAAATGCTACTTTAGAAGCCATTGCCACACAGCTACAAAAAAATATTGAGCTCGAAATGCGTGTTAAATCAGCCTTAATGTACCCAGCTACAGTCGTAGCGGCTATAATTTTAGCGGGAGCCGCGGTTATGCTTTTTATTGTGCCAAAACTAACCACCTTGTTTTCAGAACTTGGCGGCGAGCTACCGTTAAGTACTCGACTATTAATGGGCGCTTCTGACTTCTTAATTGGTTATTGGTGGTTACTTTTATTTGTTGTTGCAGGTGTGATTAGTTGGTTCATACAATGGAAAAACTCTGAAGACGGACGTCGATCTTGGCACCGATTCATTTTAGACTTTGCCCCCACAAGAGAACTGGTTAGCAATATCCAAGTGACCAAAATTAGTCAAAATTTCGCTACCCTTATGGCCGCCGGAATTCCTTTAAGCAAAGCTTTAAGAGTTATGGGGGAAATTATTCCCAACAAAATTATTGGCGATAACATTTTTGATATAGAAATGAAAGTCCGAAACGGGGCTTCACTACACCAGTCTTTCTTAGAAGCTAAAGATATTGATTCCGTTGTCGGAGAAATTTTAGAAGTCGGAGAAAAAACTGGTCACATGGCTGAAGTGCTACAAAAACTAGGCGATCAATATGATCTAGAAGTGGAAGCGCAACTTAAAAATCTTTCTACGATTATCGAACCGATCATTATTTTATTTGTGGGAATCGCCGTAGCCTTTCTAATTTTTGCGGTATTAATGCCAATTTTTGGCCTTCAAGATTTATTTGCTGCTACCGCTTAAAAAAATGATGAAAGCGCGTACGTCGGCTTTCACCTTAATCGAACTCCTGGTAGTCATTGTACTCATAGGAATTCTGGCGGTTATGGCCGCACCAGACTATTTAAAATTTCGTCAGAAGATTGATCTTAAAAACAGTATTAGCTTACTACAAACGGGTTTAAGCGAAGGTTATTCGCAGGCTCGATCACGTTCTAAACATTACATTATAGAGGGCGTAAATGGCGCCTCTCATTACTTAGTCTTTGAGTGTGATGATTTCACTTGTACAACAAGAACCCCCATCCCAAGTGCCGCCAGTAATAGTTTAGAACACCAACTTGAAGGCAAGACGATTATAAACAATGGTGATTTTGCGGTTCAATTTTGGGCTCCACATGGAGATATGGAAATAATAACCGGCAGCGACCCACTCACCATTGAATTAGACAACAAAGGTTTAACAGACGAACTAACCTTATACGAAAAATCTGGCTTAGTAACCACCGACACCCCATGATGAAAGTCAAACGTGGTTTCACCCTGATTGAAGCATTAATCGTTATGTTTATTTTAGCGAGTAGCATGACGGCAGCGTTATATTTATTGACAACGGTCGTATTCAGCACGCAGCAAAATTTAAAACGCACTAAAGCCGTTTATTTAGCGCAAGAGTGCACCGAACTTACCCGAAACCTACGCGACACCGCTTGGCTTAATTACCGACCGTGGGACTGCGCCTTTGGCTCTATTGGAGACGAATTTGTGATTGAGCCCCTAAATACAGGGACCGCAAACATTGCGGGGGCGTGTAATAACATGCCAGCAGATATTAAACTTGAAAGCCTCGGGACGGATAACCACATCGTTTGGCAAGAAGGGCTCCAATTAAAACACTACCCACTATTACCCGATCCCGTAGACACGGGCTACACTCGAGTACTCAAACACGTTGATCCAGACGGTAACCCAGAAACACTGGATTTAGAGTGCATCGTGGAATGGGATTTTAATGGACGAGCCCAAAACGTGACCGCGACGCAAACCCTTACTAATTGGCGCAAAAACTAAGCATGAAAAAACTGAATTTTGCTTTCAATTATAAAGCCTTAAAACAAAGGCAACCAAAAATAAAAACCGCTGGTTTTACTTTAATTGAACTTTTAGTGGCCATGGTTATTACCGCCCTAATGCTGACCTTAGTAATGGCCAGTTACTGGACGTTTTTACAAACCCAACAAAAAATGGCTATGAGCCGTGAACTGCAAAGCGAAGTGCGCTTTGCCTTCAACCGTTTTGCCGACAAAGTACGCGCTAGTAAAATAGATTATGCTGAGTACGAAGCAGGCGGAGCTTGTGAAATTACGGGGACTAATTTGTGTCTCATTAATTCCGCTGGCGAAGGCATTTTCTTTCAATATGACAGCGGTACTGAAAGACTAAACTTAGGGATTAGAGCGCCTTACAATACAGGCGATCCTGTGCCAGCTATTGAGTATCAACCCTTAATTTCACCACAAAAATTTAAAATTACCGGACTTAATTTTGATTACTCCCCAACCGCTAATCCAAAAACACTCTCAAATCCACAAATGCAACCAAAAGTGACGGCCTATCTTGAAGTCAGTCCTCGTAACGGGCAATATCAAGACTTAGTGGTTGAAAGCCAAACTACCATTTCTTCTCGTCAGTACTAATGCGCTATAAACTAAAACTTTTAAATTTTACAAAACCAAAGGTAAAAACCCAAGGGTCAGCGCTGCTTATTAGTATTGTACTTTCTGGGTTGATGATCACCGTGGGCATTATGTCGGCGCGTTTAGCCGTACGAGAACTTGAGCTTTCGGCTGATTTATTTTTATCCGAAAAGGCTTATTTTAGTGCCGAATCTGGGGTCGAAAAAGCTTTATGGCAACTAAAAAACAATCCAATCAACCATGTTGAAGAAAGTCCTGGAAGCATTATTTCAGAACTAGAAGACGACCACACAGAAGTTTCTATTCGCAACTTAATCGACACCACACCGGATAACTTCCCTGAAGAAAGTTTTGCTTTCACGCTCCCACCGCTAGAAAGTCAAAAATTCCGCTTTCAACAAGACACCGACACAAGTATTGGAAACAGTAATTCAGCCGTAACGGGAACCGTCTCTATGACGTTAGACAGTGTTGGTTCGTACTTCTGGCGTCTTTTGTGTGAAGATACCTCCACAGGCAACACCGTGGCATTACAAGCCGAAGCCAGCACGAATATGAGCGATTTCCTGAACCAATCGGGTAAACTCGATGATGGAACCGAGACAGACTTTAATAGCTGGAGCACAGTAGACAAAAACAGCTGTTATATCTCCATTCAAAACCTCCAAACTATTCCGGTAACCTACACCTTCTCAGGAACGACAATGGCCCCACACGCGGCCCATATTCACGCCGTAGGGACGCACCAAGGACGAGAAAAACACATTCGTTTTGACTATGCTCAAAAAACTCTCGGGTCACTTTTCGACTTCAGCTTTTTACACAGTGAAGGCGGGCTGAACTAGAGGTATAGCTAGCTAATTTTCTAGCATACTAGAAGCGGATCATTCCAGCCTCATACTTAACTTCTTTTTGCTGCGCCTCAGCCTTTTTAATCGTGTAAGGACGATTATAAATAATCCCTTCGGTAATCAAGCTCGCTGGCGCGTCACACAAAAGCTCATCACCATAAGTCACGCGGTATTGACCATCCGCTCGCACCGTTCCAATTTTAGAAGCCCCGGCATTAGCGGCAACTTTCCCCAATTCCCACTTCGTTTCGAAGTGATCAATAATTCGTTGGGTTTGTGATGGATGACACGCAAAACAAAAACGTTCTTGCGTTTCAGAACACGCAATTACATGTGGCAGAAAGCCTTCTTTAGCTACATGCAAATTATCCAGTTGCACATCTGCGCCATACCCACCACCTTCAGCTAATTCTACCGTTGCGCAAAGTACGCCGCCAGCCCCTAAATCTTTACAAGCAATTTTATGCAGCTCATTAGAGGCTTTTAGATCTTCAATTAAATCTAAAATTGAAGCGACTAAATGTCTTTCTAAAAACGGATTCGGTTCTTGTACCGCCGCCTTTTTAAACTCTAAATCATCATCTTCACTAAACCCTTCAGAAGAAAAGCTCGCGCCACCAAAACCAGAGTTATCGGTTGGTTTTCCAACAATAATAAGTTCCCATTTTTCTTCCGCCGCCTCTTTGGGCACATACGAATGAATTAAATCCGAAGCTCGCAGCGCACCTAAAGCCGTAACATTCACTAAACAGTTTCCGTTAAAGGCTTCATCAAACCATACATCGCCTCCCACATTTGGAACGCCAAGCGGATTTCCATACCCCGCAATACCCGCCACCACGCCTTGCGCAATATTACGTTGCTCTGGGTCTGTGGTATCCCCTAAACGAAGAGAATCAAGCACTCCAACTGGTCGCGCGCCCATACACAAAATATCTCGAACAATGCCGCCAATGCCCGTAGCCGCTCCCTCAAAAGGCACAATTCGACTAGGACTATTATGAGACTCGTGTCCGACCGCAATACAATAACGTTCGCTCTCATGCTCAAACACCCGCAACACACCGGCATCTTCGGCTGGACCAAGTTCTACCGTTGGGCCTTTTGTCGGAAACCCACTTAAATGCGGTCGAGAACTTTTGTAACTACAGTGTTCAGACAATTGAATCCCTAAAATAGTGGCTTCAGCCAACGTCATCGGACGGCCTAATTTTTGTTGCAAATCTTGGGCTTCTTCTAGCTTTAACGCAATTCGGTGCTCGGCCAGTAATTCCACCGCGTTATCCGCAAACCAGTCTAATTTTAGAGTCATGAGAGATTTTTACAGCAGGAGTATAAAAATTTCTCCCCCCTTGTCATTAAATTACAGAACAGAAAATCTACAATAAACTCTGCGGGGCTTCTTCAATCTCTGGTTTACTGCCAACCTCTAAGCTTGAAACTTTTTCTATTTGGTTTTGCAGCTTGTCATTTTCTGTTTGTACCGCTGTAATTTGGCTTGAAGCTCGACCAAGATGAGTAGAAGTTAAACGAACCGCTTCATCCAACTTTAAAGCTTGTTTTTTAACCCCACCAAGCTGTGCTAATGCCGCTTGGGCTTGCTTGGCAAACTGTTGGCTTTGGTAGGCGCTTAAAATCACTTGTAACACATATACCAACGTATTCGGCCCCGTTAGTAATACCTTTTTTTCACGGGAATACTCATAGATCTCACGTGAACGAATAGCCGCTTCATAATAAATACTTTCACTCGGCAAAAACATAATGGAAAAGTCGAGGGTGTTAAGTTCTGGCTTGATATATTTCGCTACCTCGTTTATTCGAGCTTTTAAGGCCTTCTGGAACTCTTTTTGAGCCAAAGCCGACTGTTCGGTCGTTTCGGCATTAACAATCATCTCAAAGGCCGGTAACGGGAATTTGGCATCAATTGGAATAATCCCATTGTTGGTTTTCACCACCGCATCGACCGTAGCGCCCGTACCGAGCGAATATTGTCGCTCCCATAAAGTCTGTGGAAACACTGAGCCTAAAATTTCTTCTAACCCCTCTTCTCCCATAGAACCGCGCCCTTTTGGGGCTCGTAAAATTTTATCAAGGTTTTCAATCTTAGAACCAATTTCTCCCATTTTCCCCAACTCTTTTTGCAAACCACCAATCACGCTCGATGATTTATCTAGCCGGTCATTCAATTGTTTAGAAGATTCCGTTAACTTTGTATCCACCGTTTTGTTCACTCGAAAAAATTCTTCCCGTAAATGTTTAGAATTTTCACGCAGTTCACTTTTCAAACTTTCTTGTTCTCGATGACGATCTTCTTTGTCACGGTTTAAAGATTCTAAAAGCTGTTTCAGCTCAGGAGAATCTTTTGGCGCTTGTTGTTGCTGCCATAAAAAATAACCGACCGCCATAAGGCCAATAAACACAAGCAGTAAGCCGATAAGCAAAAAAAATTCAATTCCCATAGTGGGAGCATACTACTGCTAAATTCAATTTCGTCGAAATTACATTTTAAAAAAACCGCCTTTCGGCGGTTCTTTGTAATAGTTCTGTAAGAAGTTTCTTAACGTTTAGACCATTGTGGTGATCGACGGGCACCACGTAGACCTGGTTTTTTACGTTCTTTAACGCGTGAATCACGAGTCATAAAGCCGTCAGCTTTAAGTTGTTCACGAAGCGTCATATCTTTTTTCACAAACGCTCGAGCAATGCCTAGACGAATAGCTTCCGCTTGAGCTTTTTTTCCACCACCACGAGTGATGATTTCAATATCAACATCTTTCTTAGCGCTTAAGGTTTCAAGAGGTTGGTTAACCGTAAACACCATGTGTTCATCATCAGCCCATTCCCGAAGCTTTTCGCCATTAACGGTTAGTTCTCCTTGCCCTTCTGG
>CAJQJI010000041.1 GCA_905478675.1 Candidatus Altimarinota bacterium | reverse complement strand
CCAAATTTTCTTGTTTAATTTGATAGTCTGTTTTGAATTCAGACAAAGCTACATGGGCTTTTACTTGAATTTCTTTCGCTTCTTGGCTGTGTTGTGTGCTGTGTAGAAACGTGCCAATAGCGCCTAAATCTTCAGGCGAAACAAAAATACCACGACAACACGGGCAACCGTCAATATGAATGCCTGAATCGTAGGCGTATTCACGTTCTTCCATAATAATCTCACATTTAGGGCAAATATAGCCATGAGCGTGATCCGATTGGTCATCGCCACGGGCAATGTTTTTAACATCAAAGTGATTGTTTTTATGCCAAGAAATGGCGTCTTTTAGTTCCCCAAAATCAAACCACATACCAGCACAGCTTGGACAAGCTTCAAATTCAACGCTTTCTTGAGTGAAAGACTGCATTTGGTGCTGGCAATGAGGACAAGCGTAAGTAGTGGTCATGAATATTGAAATTTATATTTATAGATCATAATAACATAATTAAGCTTTAATTGCAACTTTCCAATGAAGTGTTAGTTGACACTTTTGAGTCTATCAATATATTCGCGCTCGAAAGAGTGGGAATTATGCGTTATTACCACGTTCACTTATTTATTAAAACCAAACGCACATGTTAACTATTCGTTTTGCTCGTCGAGGTCGTAAAGGTCAAGCTTTCTTTGATTTAGTAGTGGCAGAGAAATCTAAACCAGTACAAAAAAAATTCATCAATAAATTAGGTTACTTTAATCCTCGTACAGAAGGGGGAAAAGGTGAATTTGTTTTTGATAAAGAACAAGTTGAAAAATACATTAATAACGGGGCACAAGTTTCACAAAGTGCCGCTCGTCTATTGGCTAAAAACGGATGCGAACTAGCCGGGAAATTTGTAGCACAACGAGCGTCTAAACCACAAAAAACAGAAGCTCCTAAAGAAGAGGTTGCTGAAGAAGAGACTCCAGAAGCCACTGAAGAAGCCCCAGCGGAAGAAGCTAAAGCAGAATAATTTAACGCCAATATTGCGTTTTTTTACCCTAAGTTTTACACTTAGATTATCTGTTAAATATGCTGATTTATGTCTGAAGCCATTAAAACCGCTACCGATTTTGTTAAATATACGCTCGAACAAATATGCGAGCATAAAGATTCTATTGAAGTAGAACACAAAGTAGATGATTTGGGAGTTCTGATCTCGGTAACGGTGGCCGAGGCTGATATGGGCAAATTAATTGGTAAAAGTGGACAAACCATTAGCGCGCTTCGAACATTAGTTCGAATTATTGGGGCGAGAGAGAATGAACGAATCAATCTTAAAGTTTTAGAACCAGCTGAATAATCTTTTATAACTATGGATGATAATCGAGTAATTGCCCCTATAAATGAGGATTTCCAATTTGAAGGAAGCACTACCGTTAATACTGGTACTCAAGTGCCAAGTAATGTTCAGTACGCTGACCAAGTACCACAAGTCGCTAATACTTCTACTACCACCACTCAGGGTAGTTTTACTCCTAATGCACAAAATTTAATGTCTCCGAATGCTGATTTACTGGGTGATTTAAGTTTGATGGACATCGTTCAGATGTTCGTTGTTTATGCTTTTATCGGCGCTGCGGCCTTATCGGCTATCTTTATTTTTGTAGGCGGTATTTCCTTCATTTTATCGGGTGGAAATGACGAAAAAATCAAACAAGCGATTAATACTATTCGTTACTCTATCATTGGTTTAATCGTAACTATTTTAAGCTTTACTTTCGTCGCTATCGTTGGACGATTGTTTAATCTTAATTTTATGGGTTTTCTTTCGTACGATCGAATTAAAAACGATATTAATCGATTGGTAGAACCTTTTAGTGCGGATAACCAAAACAATAATTTTGAAGTTCGAAACTAAGGTTTGAATTAAGATCCCCGCTGTTCTCTTTGGCCCTAAAGTTTAAGTTTGGTTTATGAATTATAATTTTGGCTTTTTGGGGTGGGTACAGTCGGCCTTGTTTCCGCTTAAGTGTTTAGTGTGCGCAACTGAAGGCAAAGTTCTGTGTGAGCGCCACCAAAATCTAAAACCTGCGGGACTCATTGATTTAGCCCCAAAGGGAAATTTAGAGGCTTGTTTTGCGGCCGTAGACTACAATCAAAAAGGCGCTCAGTCGTTAGTGAAAGCGCTTAAATTTAAGCGTCATCAAGCCGCAGGGGAAATTATAGCCAAGGCTTTGGCCGAGCGGCTCCCGTGGGAGGATTTTTCTGGGGCGACATTAATTCCTATGCCGCTGCATTGGCGGCGACAACATTGGCGTGGCTTTAATCAGGCAGTAGTAATAGCGCAAAATTTACAGCCGCTACTGAACTTAACGCTTGATAGCACAAGCTTAAAAAGAGTGAAATACACCTCACAACAAGCGCGTCTAGGGCGGCGTGATCGATCCAGCAATTTAGAAAAAGCCTTTAGGTGGAAGTCGGAAAAAATAGTGCCAGAAACCGTCTTGCTTTTAGACGATGTAATGACCACGGGCAGCACACTGGAGGCGGCTGCTAGAGCTCTAAAAGCCGCTGGTGTTAAGCAAGTTTTTGGCCTAACTTTTGCGTACCAGCGTCATGATATTTAGCGTGTTATGATTTCTTTATTATCTGCTAGGAATGTGGTATAATGAAACGATGACTCAATTTGATATCCTGTGCTTTGGCTCTCTCACGTTAGATATTTTTATTCCTTTATCGGAAGAAGGACCGATTGGGCTGGAAAAAGCCTTAGATTCACCCGACGCTTTTTTGAAAGTGCCGTTGGGGGAAAAAATACAAGTGCGCCACTCGTTAGTACAAGCCGGTGGAGGGGCGGCTAACACGGCGGTTGGTTTTGCAAAACTGGGACTTAAACCGGCAGTTTTTGGCGTGGTGGGGGACCAGTCTTACCGTGGTTTTATGTTAGATGAACTAGCCGAGCATAACATTAATACAGATTACTTAACGGTAGCTAAAAATCAGAGTTCTAGCTTTTCCATTATTCTAAATTCTTGGGAAGGTGAGCGAACGGTGTTGCACCGCCGAACGAGTTGCGAAAAATTTAATGAAGAAACGCTGTTAAAAGCACCGCAAACAAAAGCGCTGTATTTTGGGCATTTATGTGCCCGAAATATCATGGAAACCATTCCCACCTATAAAGCCCAACATCCAGAAACTTTTATTGCGTGGAACCCGGGCGGAACGCAGTTTAAATTAGGGTTTGATCACTTTAAATCTGTTTTTCCTGATATTGATTGTTTATTTATTAACCGCGAAGAAGCGGAGGCCTTTACAGGGCTCCAGGCTGAAGTCCATCCATTTGAAAACTATACTCCCGAAATGTTTGGGAAAGAAGTGACGCCCTATAAAGCGTATCACCCGAAATTTTTAGCGGACTTACGTGTAGTCGCTCAAAAATTTCTTCAAGCGGGGGTGAAAAAAGTAATTATTACCGACGGGCGGCGCGGAGCGCAGGTGTTTACCGAAAACGAACATTTGATTTCATTGCCGCAAGAAGTACCAGTGGTAGATACTTTGGGCGCGGGAGATTCGTTTGCCGTTGGTTTTGTAGCGGCCGCTTTGCATGGTGAAAATTTAGCGCAACAAATGGCTTGGGGCAGTTTTAACGCCGCCTCTGTGATTCAAAAATTCGGCGCGCAACCAGGGCAACTTAAACTACCTGAAGTCGAAGCGTTGACGAGTGCTATGGAATAAATTTAGGTCTATGGCGAGGATTATCACGTACGGAGTTCTTTATTGCGTAGAAATCTAGGGAGTTAATTTTTGATATAAAAAAAGCCCCGCATCGCGGGGCTTTTAAATTTAAAATAGAGCCGGTGCTTAAAGCGTTGCGGCTTGACTTCCAGTACCAGCCGTTAGAAGTGTGTTGATCAAAGCGAAAGAGATAAGAATGATCAAAATTCCAATAGCGGCGAAAGTAAGAATTTTCTTAGCTTTTTCAACGTTTCCGTCGTCACCTTGAGAGGTGATGTAAAGGAAACCACCGTAGATTACGAACACGGTCGCAACCAAACCAAGGAAGTATAAGAAGAAATTAACATACTTTAGAATCATTTGACGAAGGCTACCGTCAAATCCTGTAACTTGTCCAATTTCATTTGGATTATCAAGAGGATTGATTAGTTGAGCCATTGCTGGATCTACAAAGAATGCAGAAGCAAATAGTAAAGCGAAGCCAGGAGCGAGGAATTTCTTCATGTGTTTTTTTAAAAAATAAATTTAAATTTTTGCTTAGTAAAGTGACTTTTTTTAAGTCAACTTCGTATAAGTATACCTTAATTGTGCTCTAAAACCAAGTATTTGCAAAATTTTTTTTATCTGATTAATCAGTATGCTATTAGTACATCATGCTCAGCAGCCCATTAGTAAGCGTTATTCGAACCACTAAACACCATCTTAATAAGTTGGAGTCCATGGGGATTGTGACGGTTCAAGACTTATTAAATTTTTTCCCACGGGCGCTGGAATCAACGGAGTCGGCGAGTAGCGCAATGCAATTAGTGCTTGGCGAAAAAAATACCCTAGAGGGCACGCTTCAATCTTTTACAAAAGAGCGAACTCGAGCGGGCAAATATATTGGGAAAGGGGTGATGGTTTTGGATGACGGCACTACGGTGGAAGTCGTTTGGTTTCAAATTCCTTACAGTTTAAAAAAGGTCGTGCTGCCAAAGCGTTTATTTCTAATAGGAAAAGTAGAGCGAAATTACGGAAAGTTAAAAATTATAAACCCAGAAGTGCATTTAGATTCGAATGTCCATGTTGGCGGTTTGCGTCCGGTTTATCCTGAATCGGCGCCAATAAATTCGAAGTGGTTGCGTGAAAAAATATCGGGAATGCTGACGTTAACTCAAGAGTTTAAAGATCCATTGCCACCAGAAATACTCAAAGCCGAAAACTTAATGGATCTACCGAGTGCCATTAAAAAAATTCATTTCCCTAAATCGACCGAAGAATGGTTTGAAGCCAAACGGCGTTTGGGATTTCAGGAAATTTTTGAAATTCAAGTGCGAGTGTTGCAGGCCAAGTTTTATCGAGAAAAAGTACACCAAAACCCCTATCAGGTGGGGTTTGATCCAGCAATTATTAAACAAGATTTAGCTAAACTCCCCTTCACACTCACCAATCATCAAAAAAAAGCGCTACTAGATGTACTAGAAGATTTTAAAAAAGATCGCCCAATGCACCGTTTATTGCAAGGGGATGTCGGGAGTGGTAAAACGATTGTCGCTTTTTTAGCCGCGCTTCATATGGTGCGGGCAGGATTTCAGACCGCTATTTTGGCGCCGACTGAAATTCTAGCGCAACAGCACTACGCGGGGTTACTCGAGTTTGTGAAACGCGTAATGCCAGAACAAATTGAAAGTGAATCGACTTTAATTGCCACGGAAGCAACTGAACAGTGTGCGTTATTAACCGGTTCGGTAACGGCCAAAAATAAAAAAATTATTAAAGATAAACTACGGCAAGGACAGTTACCGTTTTTGGTCGGTACGCATGCCATTTTAACCGAAGATACGGTGTTTAAAAATTTAGCCTTAGCGGTCGTCGATGAACAGCATCGCTTTGGGGTGCGGCAACGAGCCTTGCTGGCTGAAAATAACGCACACGTTTTAGCCATGACCGCCACGCCAATTCCTCGTAGCTTAGCGTTAACAATTTATGGCGATCAAGATCTCTCTATCATTGGGGAAAAGCCCGCTGGCCGAAAAGAAATTATTACGCGCATTGTAGCTGATAGTAAAACCGAAACGATGTGTTACCGTTTTATTGAAGATCAAATTGAGAAAGGACGCCAAATTTTTTGGGTGTGTCCGCTGGTGGACGAATCCGACAGTATTGAAGCTAAAAATGTATTAGCCGAGTTTGTGCGTATTAACGAACAGTTGTTTCCTCAGCGTCGCGTAGAGTACTTGCACGGCAAAATGAAGCCGAAAGAAAAAGACGCTATTATGCAGCGTTTTAAGGCACACGAGTTTGATATTCTAGTTTCCACTTCGGTGATTGAAGTGGGGGTCGATATTCCGAATTCAACCGTGATGGTAATCGAAAATTCTGAACGGTTTGGGCTAGCTCAGTTACATCAATTCCGTGGGCGAATTGGACGAAATGATTACCAATCTTATTGTTTCTTGATGGTGGGGGATAAAAAAGATAAATCAAAAGCGCGCCTGCAAGCCATGGAACGGAGCAATGATGGTTTTTATCTTTCAGAAATTGATCTTAAGCTACGGGGATCGGGGGAAGTGTATGGCTTAAAACAAAGTGGTTTACCAGACTTAAAGTGTGCCGATTTTACAAACGTCGAAGCCATGCAATCCGCGCGTGAATGGGCGACTAAAATTTTAGAAAAAGATCTAACGCTTGAAAGTTATCCACGTTTAAAAAGACGAATTGAAAGTGAAACGGTTTATTTTTAACTTTATCTTTGGCGACGACTGATTTTCTCAAGGGCCTTATAAAAAATTTCGTGAGAGTGCCAGAAGGTAAAAATACCATCGTAATATTTTTGTTGTGCCTGAAGGCTATCGCCCATAGTATCTCGGAATTCTTTAATCGCTGTAAGGGCAGGGTTCGTCGAAATTTGAAGCTCAATGTGTTCTAAAAACTCAAGTACATTTTCTTTCACAAGCGACAACTGAGCATTAATAAAAAAAGCGACTGGAATGGCATCTTCCTCGGTTGGAAATTCTGGGAGCGAGATAATAAATCTTTCGGCGGCTTGCAGAAAAAGGTGTCCACTACTTTGTTGCGGGAAATATGAAATTTGGGTAGCGTGAATAGTATCTAAGGCCAAAGATCGGTAATCTTTTGGCCCCTCTGGTAAACCTTCTCCACCTGAAGGGGTTTTGAAGAAAAAAGCAAAAGGCTGTTTTTGAGAGTTAAAATTTTTTTTTAAAAATTTCATGTTTAACTTTCTACTAAATTATCTTCGGGGTTTTTTTCCATGGCATAGGCGTCAACGGGGGAGAGCTTTTCTTCTCGGGCTAACTGAGGATTATAACTTTGGTAGAAAAGTTCAATTACTTTTTGAGTGTCTAATTTTTTCACATTTAAGCCACAATTTTCAAGGCCAGTGGTGACCACATTAATACGTTCATCTAAACTGTTTTTAAGGGTTTTAAATTCTTTGCGGCGGCGAATAATATCTTCGACTTTGTCGTCGGGATGAATTTTTTCCCAAAAGCTTTGCAGAAAACTTTTTTTCTCAGCGCGTGGTGGATTTTGCGGCACCACAACGTAGAATTTTTTCTCCATAATGTCGGCATATTCTACTAGCTTGGCAATGTATTCAATGTATTCCGCCATTTGCCGTTTTAGCAGTTCATTCTGCTGATGGCGCATTTTTTCTTTTAGGTTTTCCAGGTACAAATCAATATCAAGCTTTCGTGATTTAATTAAAATCTGGACCGGAAAATTAAGCGCGTTTAAATAGCGCTGGTACGAATAAATAATCGCATTTTGTTCTTCCTCTGATTTTAAATTAAAGTTCACCGAAGACACTTCGAGGACGGCGCGGATGCCGCCGTTTTTAAGCAGCAAGGTGTCATCGTGCACCCCCGAGAAATCAAGGTATCGTTGCGTCGAAAGCAGCTTTTGCTTCGCTTTACTACGGACGGTGTCTTTTTCTTTGTTAGTCATGGTTTTTAATCGTTACTACGGGCTGCCTTGCCGCCACTATCAATCAGGTCGGCAAGATTTTTTATTTTTTCAGCAGAAATGTTTTTAGGTACAGCGGCTTCTTTCTCATTTTTTTGATGCATAGAAAAATCTACAGTGGAAGAAACTAAGGTCTGGCTCCCTGGTTGCCAATAACGCCGGGCAGGTAGAAGTAAGTGTTCAACATTGAGTAAAAAAAACTGGGTTAACCCGAGGCCTTTAATTTTGATAAAACAGAAAGCACATCCCAGAATAAATGGCAGCAAAATAAAGCCCACGGCGACTTGAGACAGAATGTAAGTTTTACTGAGTTGCACGAACAAAAAATACGAGATTCCACCAGTGACCATCAAGATAACCAATTGTTTCATGGTAATAAAGAACAAGATTTTATCTTCTCGTTGCACGTCTTGAGGAACTTTATAACGTAATGACATCACGCGATTATAGCAGAAAAGCACTTAAAAATAAAGGCTTTCTCTGTTTTAATGACACGTTCTTGAGGCTTAAATTCTGATAAAAACGTATCTCTTTTTCTAGCTTCATGGTTATACTCAAAACCATGGAAGTCGCCCTTACTTGGAATTTAGTTATTTTGTCAGTGTTTGTACTGCTTTTTGCCTATAGTTTTATGTTGGGGCAAGACGACACCATTAAGCTTATTTTGTGTATTTATATTGCAATTCTGACCGCCGATGGAGTCGCGGGGGTTCTGCAACAGTTTGTGATTGATCCATCACCAGGGTTTCAAACCTTATTAGCGGAGCGAAAAATGCAAATAATGTCGTGGATGCGGATGGGGCTGTTTATTTTAGCGGTCGTTATTTTTGCCGTTAAAAGTGGTTTTAATGTGCATCTTGAAAAACATGATCGAGCCATGGTTAGGTTTGCGATTCATGGTTGGTTTTCGGCTATGTCAGCCTTACTTTTTCTTTCGACGATGCTGATTTATTTGTCGGGAAATTCTTTTGTAGAAGGCATGATGTTTGCTCGCGAAATTTCTATTTATGAGCAATCATTGCTCGCGCAAAGTTTAATTGATTACTACCAATTGTGGTTTTCGCTGCCGGCGATGAGCTTTTTAGTGACCAGCTTTTTGTTTGAGAAAACTGAAAAAATTTAAAGAATCTTTTGGCGCTTCAAGTAGCCTAAAATAAGCACACAAAAGAGCGAGAACAGCAGTACAAACCCACCCACGATAATCCAGAAGGCCGCATTGTTTTGCTCTAAATTATTTTTGATATTCATTCCATACAGGCCTGTTACTACCGCTAACAAAGAAAATAAAGCCGTAATAAGCGTGGCCAATAAGTCGTAACGAATAATGCTGTTACGGCGATTTTGGAGCTTCAGAGCAATAATCTCTTGGGTGTCATCAATATTTTCTTTTAAATCCCCTAAGTGGTAACTTAAACGTTCAATTTGATCCGTGTAGGATTCAAAAATAGATTCTACTTCTTCAATATCGACTTCGGCGCCTTCTCCTAACTTTAGACGTTGCGTAATACATAAATCTTGTAAATCTTCATCATCATCAAGCACTTCTAAGGCGGCGGCTTCGTTTTCTTTTAAAATAATCTCAAACCGTGAGAGTTGTTTTTTTAGTTTTAGGAGCCGTTCTAAACTGCGGTCATCGTATTCTTTTTCGACCCTTTTTAGCAGGCGGGTGGTGGCTTTTTCTAAGTCTTCAGCGGTACTTTTCATCTTCTGCATCTTATGGTTGAAGGCGAATTCAATCACGCGTAGTTCAAAGTCTAAATCCGGGTTATCGGCTTTTAGTGCTTTAGCTAACCCCGGGGCAATGGCCTCGGTCACTTCTTCGTTTTCGGTGTTAAAAAGCCAGACTCGATCATGACTGATCAGCATTTTAATGACGCCCAAATTCATAATAATCCCTTTGCCTCTCGCAAAAATGGTGGCGACTTGGCTGATAGAAAAAATCGGTCGCAAATCTCGGAAAGGCACTTCGAGCGCTTCCACAAAAGTTTTACGATTCACTTCATGCGTATTTTTTTTTCCGGTGTTATCAATTTCAACCGTTTTCATAATTTAAAGCTTTTAAAAGAGAGCGTTTTGTAAGGCCGAGTTGAGATTTAGGCCTTTTGGTGTCGGGGTAAAATCTAACGTTAAACCTTGTAGGTCCTTAGCACAGAGCGTCACAATTTCATCATCAGTTTCTAGCATAATAAAAGGCCCTTTAATAGCGAGAATCGTGCCCGAAACACTTTCTTCAGTTTCAAGTTTTACTGTGTGTAACGGCTTCGTGTTTTGCATGACTTTGTCGAGACCAAAAGTTTGCGTCCAGTCTTTGAATTTAGGTTCTGAAAGTAGATGTTTTTCAAGCTCAGGGTGATTTTTTAAGGCCTCTTGGTGTTGGCTTAGTAGCGTTCTTAATTCTTTTTCCCCTTGCTCGGGCATAATGTCTGGCAGAATAAAATTCTTTTTGGTACTGGCTTGCACTTTATCGGCTATTCCCGTTTGCCGAAAACAAGTTTCTATTTGCCGAGCTAAGACCCCGTCAGGGGTTTCAGCAATATAAAGCGTATGGTGTGAACCTTGTTCTACTTGCCGGAGCGTGTGACGTTCTTTTTTACACACGCCGACTTTAGTAACGCCCGTATCAAATAAAGCTAAGTACACTAAATGCTCGCCTTGTAGACGAGCTAAGTCATCGGGCGTAAACATGTCAGTATTAAAGCCATCAAAAGACGTAAAAATAAAATTGCCTTCCCGGTTACGACAGGTTTCACATTTTTTGCGCCCCACTACGTTTTGGGGGCACGGTTGCCACGTGTTATCGCGCATCGATCCAGCACATTTAGTGGTGTCGCAAACCTGAACAGAAAGTTCGTCGCCTAAGGCGAGTTGCTTGCGACCAAAGCGTTCACCGCTGCTGGCTTGAAACTCAACTTGCGTGTCTGAGTTCCATCTAAAATCGTATAACAGTACTTGCATGGCTTTTAAAAAAGGCGTCTGAAGATTCAATTAAATTTTAAACGGCCTTTTTCTTCCAAAAGGACGCTTATTTATTAGCATAAGCGCGATGAAAGAGCAACGGTCTTTACGAGGAAAAGTTTGGGAATGTCCTGCTTTTGAGCCACATAAAAAAAAGCTTCAAACCCAATTTTTTGCTGAACGTGTTGGTTCAGAAAATGTAGAGGTATGGCAAAACCCCACCTGGAAAAATTTAGCCGATCCCTTTGCGTTAAAAGATATGTCGAAGGCGGTAAACCGCGTTCAGCAAGCGCTCCAAGACCAAGAAAGAATTATGGTTTATGGGGATTTTGATGCGGATGGGATTACCTCTACTTCGGCGTTAGTGCACGGGTTAAAAACATTAGGCGGTTTAGTTTCGTATCGAATTCCCGACCGAGTAAACGATTCGCATGGACTTAAAAAAGAACTGATCGAAGAGATTGCCAGCACGGGAACAAAACTTTTAATAACCGTTGATTGTGGGGTAAATGACACGGCGGAAGTAGATTTTGCCAATCAGTTGGGGTTAGACGTAATTATTACGGATCATCATCACGTTGACCCGACTCGGTGGGCTAAAAAGGCTTTCGCGGTGGTAAACCCGATGCGACCCGATTGTGCGTCTCCGTTTAAAAATTTAGCGGGCGTAGGGGTGGTCTTTAAATTGTTGCAAGCTTTAAAAAATGAGGCTCAATTTTTAGCGCCTTATGCGGCCTTAGCGGCCATTGGTTCGGTGGCTGACTGTGTGAAGTTACAGGGGGAAACACGAATGTTAGTTCAATTAGGGCTACAGGAACTAAACCGTAATCATTGGCCGGGCGTACAAGCTTTATTAGATTCTGATGAATGCATTGATGCCGAAACGATTGGGTTTCAGTTAGCGCCTTGTTTAAACGCCGCCTCGCGGTTAGGGCAAGTTCAGCACGCCGTTCAATTATTTTTAGGCAATGAAAATCAAACGGCTGATCGGGTTGCCTATTTAAAGCAATTAAACGAACAACGACGCGAGTTGAGTCAGCAATATAGTGAAGAAGCTAAAGCGTTAGTGCAAACAGACCAAGCCGTTCAAATTATATTTTTAGAAACCTGCCCCGTAGGCGTCTTGGGATTAGTGGCCAGTCGGTTAGTCGAAAATTTAGCGCAACCGATTCTGGTCCTAACACGGCATCCGCATGGGGCGTTACATGGGTCGGCGCGGTCGCCTAAAAACTTGAATTTAGCTGAAGCCTTAGAAAATGCGGCACCGTATTTAAACGCCTTTGGTGGGCACGCTGGGGCGGCGGGCTTTCAATTAGAAGAAACCCAGTTGTCAGATTTTATTCAGGCGATGCAAAACTGGTTTAAAGCCAAAGAATCAGCGCCTTTAAGTTTAGAAGTGGCGGGTCAGGTAAAACCGACGTGGCTTGATTTAGAGTGGCAGGCTTGGGAAAAAAGTATTGAACCCTTTGGAATGGGGAACCCAAAACCGGTTTGGC